>DATDSS010000094.1:0-9590 GCA_035291245.1 Alphaproteobacteria bacterium
CTCTTATAGCGTAAAATTTCGCCTGATGTTTGCCTTTGTTTTTAGCGCGTGTTTAAAAAGCATCGATGTTATCCCCCCCCTTTCCCCCCAAGATCCTATATCGTATTCCTTTTTTCAAGTTTTGTTGGTTGAGATACTTGTGGGCTTTTGTTTAGGGATTTTGCCAAAAATTGCCCTGATTTTATTTGACATACTAACCCAAGTGATTAGCTTCAACACAAGTTTTTCAAACGCAATGATTTTCAACCCCTCACAAGGGATACAAAACAACGTTTTATCGACTTATTTAACCTTGGGCTTAAGCCTTATTATGTTAAGTTTTAATGTCCACCATTTGTTTTTAAAGGGGTTGGTTGCAAGCTACGACGTGTTTCCTTTTTCAAAAGGTATTTTATTTACAGATATGTCTCCTCATACGTTGCTGATTGTCCAAGAGTTTTTTGCAATTTGTATGCGGTTAAGTTTTCCTTTTTTACTATCAAGTATTTTATTACAGCTGTTATTGGGGCTTTTGAATCGTACCATGCCCCAGCTACAAGTCTTTTTTTTAGCACAGCCTTTGCAAATTCTTTTGGGGCTAGCATTATTGTTTTTTTGTCTTTACCCTCTATTGATGGGATTTGGAGACTTTTTTGAACAGCGTCTGCCTCTTCTTGTACTAGGGAGTTAAAAATGGCCCAAGAAAACGAAACAGCTCAAGAAGATAAAACAGAAGAAGCCACAGCCCATCGGTTAGAAGAGTCAAGGAAAAAAGGTCAAGTAGCCTTTTCAAGGGAAATCATCCACTGGTGTGTTTTAGTGTGTTCGACAGTGTGTTTATGTGTCTTTTACCCTATAACTTTTACAAGCTTTACAGATACTCTTTCTCAGCTTTTAAGTAATAGCCATCAAATTACACTGGACACCAATTCATTATCAGGAGTTTTAAAAGAAGTGCTAAAACAGGCATTTTTAAAAATTTTACTCCCCCTCTTAAGTATTCCCGTTTTGGTTTTGTTGGTTGGGTTTATGCAAACTCAATTTTTGGTGTCATTTGAATCTTTAAAGCCAAAATTTGAAAAAATATCCCCTTTGGCAGGCTTAAAGAGGATCTATTCAAAAAAAGCACTCTTAGACTTTTTAAAGTCCTTTTTAAAAGTCTGTATTATTGCAATTACATTGTACATCATCGTGCTAGGTATGCTTCCCTCTTTAACTGAGAGCTCTTATTACGAGCTGCCCTTGTCCATGAAATTATTAAAATCGGATGTACAAAAAATACTTGTAACGCTTTTAAGTATTTTAGGTGTTATAGCGCTTTTAGACTATGTTTCTCAAAAATTTTCCCACCTCAAACGCCTTAGAATGACTAAGCAAGAAGTGAAAGACGAATATAAAAATCTTGAAGGTGATCCTTTAATAAAACAAAAAATAAGGCAAATTGCCCAAGAGCGCTTAAAAAAACGTATGATTACATCCGTACCTGAAGCAACGGTTGTAATTACGAACCCAACCCACTATGCAGTTGCGTTAAAGTATGAAATGGAGTCAATGGATGCCCCTGTCGTGGTTGCTAAGGGGTTGGACTTTGTAGCCTTAAAAATCAGAGAAGTAGCCAAGGATCACAAAATCCCAGTGATAGAAAACCCACCACTAGCAAGAGCTTTGTTTAGCTCCTCTGATTTAGATCAAGAAATCCCCCCAGAACACTATAAAGCAGTTGCAGAGGTTATACGCTTTGTTATGAAGCTTAAAAAACAGCAATTTTAGGGGACTTCCCCTCACACGCCCCATCTTAATTATAGAAAACACCCTAGTTTTGGCAAAAAAGTATGAGAGGATAGGGATTGCTTTTTATGCCTAAAGACGGATTTACAAACAAAACTGCTCCAAACGTCTTTGGTGCCTTCCTCCCTCAAAGGAGGTATGTAAAAAAGCATTTAAAACGGCTAAGGTTTGCCCGATTCCTAAAACTCTTGTTCCTATGCACAACACATTTGCATTGTTATGAGACCTTGCGCTTAACGCTTCATATTCAGTGTGACACACTGCGGCTCTTATGTGCGTATATCGGTTTGCAGCCATCGACATCCCAAGACCTGTACCACACAGTAAAATCCCTTTATCTTTGGGAAAGTTTTTTAAATGCTCACAAACATCTTTGGCAAATAAAGGATAATCTACGGAATCTTTTGAGGTTGTACCAAAATCCAACACCAGGTAGCCCTTATTTTTTAAAAAAGTAAGTAGCTCTTGTTTGTAGTCAAAGCCTGCGTGATCACTTGCAAGGACAATCTTATTTTCCGTCATCTTTAAACCAGCCTTTCTTTTTTAAAAAGTATGCCACAACTCCCACCACAATCACAAAAGCCAAGAAAAGATAAACAGCAGCTTGCTTTATGGTATGAAGAGACTCTGCTAAATTGTCTATAGTATAGCCCAGCATATAGCCTCCAGTACAACTAATGATGGTCCAGATAAGGGCTGCAATAAAGTTTAAAGGGATAAATCTTTTAGGACTAAGGCCGCTTGCGCCAATAACAATGGGGCTAATGGTTCTTATTCCCCAAATAAAACGAAAGCTTAAGATAAACCATGCATCAAGACGGTGCAAAAGCTTAAAGGCTTTTTGTGATGCAGGTTTGTATTTTGGAAATCTCTCAAAAATAGATGGTCCATAATAGCGCCCCACAAAATATAAAGCTTGGTCTGCAAAAAGAGTGCCTAAAAACGCTATAATCATTATTTTATAAATATTCAAATAGCCCAGCTTTGCAAGGGCGCTGGCCGTTAATATAACAGATTCCCCTTCTACAAGAGAGCCTATAAAAACAGCTAGATAGCCCCAGTTTTGGATAAATTCGATAAAAGCTTCCACAGAGTTTCCTTAAGTTTAAGTATAAAGTTTTTTGACTTATAACGGTTAAATCCGCTTTAATAACTATTAGTAATATATTAAAGAAAAAATTCTAAAAAAAGCAAATGAATCCTTTTATCTATACTTTTTTGATCCTTACAACTTTTACTGTTCCTGTTTTTGCAGGCCCTATTGTTGAAAAAATAAAGACTTCTGCTATTACGCAAAAAATCCACTCCCTTTGCATAGCTGGGAAAATTCCAGGTCTTGCAGTTGCTGTCGTTGATGCGCAAGGTCAAGTGTTTGAAATTCTTTACGGCCTTGAAAAAACTGACGAACAAACAAGGCCTTTGACAAACGAAAGCGTCTTTAGACTGGCTAGTATGTCAAAGCTTGTAACGGGTGTTTTGGCGGTCGTATTAGAGGATAAAGGGCTTATATCTTTAAATGACAAAGTTTACACTCACTTAAATGATTTTGAGCTCTCTCACCATGAGAGGACGAAAAACACAACACTTTTACACCTTTTATCCCATACAGTTGGGTTTTCAAGACATACCTATACAGACTTAATTGAGTGCGGCTTAAGCTTAAAAGAAATTCAACCTCGTCTAAAAAACGTCAAGCTTATTGCTGAGCCAGGCCAAATGCATGCCTATCAAAATGTCTCTTTCAGCCTTATTCACCCTTACTTAGAAAACAAACTTCACAAAAATTTAGAAGATATCTACGAGCAATACTTATTTAAGCCCTTTGGAATGAAAACCTCTTCCTTAGGCGTTGGAGGGTATGAACTTTCCTCTAAAACAGCTTGCCCTCATGTAAGAGGGGCACGTGGCTATGTGGCGTCATCTAACAATCCTTTTTACGATGAAGTCATCCCAGCTGCAGGCGTTAATTCCAGCTTAAAAGACATGACAAATTTTATAAAAATTCTTTTAGGGCTTAATCCTGAAATTTTTTCAACGCTTGCAAAACAACGCTTGTTTGAACCTTTTGCAAATTCTCCTGATGAAACAACCCGCTATAAACGATGGAACCCCCATGTAAAAAAATCCTCTTATGGCGTTGGTATGCGCCACTATGATTACGAAGGTCATAAAGTGTGTGGTCATGCTGGTTGGCTTAGAGGTTTTTCTAATAGGCTTTATATCCTGCCTGATGAAAAAATTGGGATTGTTGTGCTGTGTAACAGTGAATCACGAGTACCAGACTATGTTTGGACGACCATTGCTCATGCCATTTGGTCTATTGAAAGCCCTTACGAAGCCTATCTGACGGCTCTTAAACAGCCAAAACCAGCTGTGGCAAAAACAAAAGCTATTGCGTCTAAAAACCAAAAAGCTGTGAAAAGGTCTGGGAAAAACCTGGATGGTATTTTAGCTACGGCCACTGTTAGAAAAAGAAAAGCTCCTTTAAAAAAGAAAGTTTGATGTTTCTTAGCTTTTTTAATAGACCTCTTACAATCCCTGTCTCCGTCACTTGTAAAACATTAACAATCTGTAAAGAATATTTGGGAGTTTCTTAAGCAATAGTTAATTTTGAAGGGGGCTTTAGGAGGGTTTTTAGGTCATATTTACAATTTTAGATAAACTTTAATGATGCAAGACATAGGAGTGTCTAACGGGCCTCCGCAATTGCCGAAAAAACTATAGTAGCGCCTCCACCTCCTCCACCACTAAACAACAACCACCCTGTCCTTGCCTCTATGATTTTTAAAAATCACATAAAACAAGGAGTCATAAAAGCATTTCATCTTTTAATCAAGTGTGGCATTATTTCTTTCAATTGAGCTTGGGTTTTCCAAAATAACCCACAAATAGGCAGGTCCTGGAAGTCCAGCCCCAAGGTATTGCCTTGAAACGGTTGTTGCCAAGAAGTGTACTCAACTTCTTCCCACCCAAAACGAGCGCTTGCCTATACCAAAATAGCCTATAGCGGTTAAAAAAGAGTTAAGGAAACATCCCCTTATGCGATTTTTCCCTTATGAAGCGCCTTTTCTCCAAAACACAGGTCTTATACCCTTACCAATGATTTTTTCACACCCCTTCTGCAGTCTTTTTTCTCTAACTATCGCAAAAAACTTTAAAAGTTAGGAGTCGTGCTCCAAGACTTCTCTCATGCCAGCTCCAAACCACAAGAAGTCTCTTCTCTTAAATCAATGGGCCCACCCTCACTTAAAATGCCCAAGCGCCTTGCAACCTCTTGATACACACTTGTCAGGCATTTACAATCTGAGGAATCTAAACAGCTTTTATCAAGCCTTTTGTTGGTGGTAAGATCAAGCAAATAGCAGGTGTCTGGCGTAATCTCATCGATTATTATCAGTTGTGAATCTCCAGGGTGGTCGGAAAGATAAATACGCCCAAATTCCAAGGTAAAACTCATGAGTTTAATGCCTAGCGCTAGGAACTGACCATATAAAAAGTCATTAACACGTTGAACGGTTCTTAACAAATAGTCGATCTCATATTCCTCTGCCCAGCCAAGGGCCGTTATATGGTTTTGAGAAACAAGAGGAAAGCGAAGCTCCCTAGACTTCATAGTAAATTCAACAATAGGGTGAGGGAAAGAAGTCCCTTGGGTAAGGCCTAAGCGTGTTGCAAAGTGATCGCAAGCTGCATTATGCATGGACACTTGAAAAGCCAAAGGCTCTGCATAGCGTATTAACTGCTCTTTCATATTAAGCCGTTTAATGAAGTGGTTGGCAACGCCGATCTCTGTTAGCCTAGATAAAAACAGCTCGGAAATTCTATTGTTAATAGAGCCCTTTCCTATAATAGTTGCATGAGCAGAGCGAATAACTGACTTTTTTACAGGAAGTGCCGGTCCTTCTCCTCTTGCAGTTTCATCTTTAAAATATAAAACGCAGGTGCTGGGATCTGAAGCTTCGTACAGAACTTTGTCTTGGCCTTCGTAAATTTGTTTACGCCTTGGAGGCATCATCTCTTTAAGAGGTTTGGATTTATAAGACATGCTTTATGTTTTACCTGCTAGTTTCCAAAGTTTTTGCATCAATTTTATGCTACTTTTAGATATGGGGATTAATAGCAAAAACCGCAAGCTTTATTTCTAAAGAAAACTGAAAAAATCGTTAATCTGTTGGAATTTCATGTGCAAGTGTCACAGGTGTAAGAAAGGCTTTTTCTTCTTTGGAAATATCTTTAATGATCCTTCCTTTATGAAGCACAAGGACCCTGCCACCGTATTTTAAGGCATGTGCCATATTATGAGTAATCATAAGGCTTGTGGAGTTTTTAGAAGTAATGACGCTATTTGCAAGTTCCATGACGGTTTCGCCAACTTTTGGATCAAGAGCAGCCGTTAGCTCATCTAATAAAAGAACTTCAAAATCTGTTAAAACCGCCATAATAAGGCTTAAAGCTTGACGTTGCCCTCCTGAAAGGGAGCCAACCAAATCGTTTAACCTATTTTCCAAATTCATGCCAAGGGGCTCTAATTTCTCTGCAAAAAAAGAACGTCTTTTAGAGGTGTTATAAGGTAAAAGTCCTCTTGCTTTGCCTCGTTTATAAGCAAAAGCCATATTTTCAAGAATACTTAAATGTTCCATAGTGCCAGCTTTGGGGTCTTGCATGACTTTGGCGATCATGGCACTTCTTTTATGTTGAGGATCTTTTGTAACGTCACTTCCCTTTAAAAATACTTTTCCCTTATCCGGGGTAATGAATCCAGAAATCACGTTAAAAAGCGTAGATTTTCCTGCGCCATTGCCACCAATAATGCTTACAAATTCACCTTTTTTTAAAGACAAACACAAATCGTTTAAAACTGTTCTTTCTAGACAGGTTTCTTTTCCAAGGGTTACGTTAAGGGATTCAAGCAGTAACATTTTTTTTGCCTCGTGTGGGAAGTATCATCACTAAAACCACTAAAACCCCAGTAATTAAGTTCAAATCTTGAGTTTTAAGCCCCAAAACGTCGCTATGAAGTGCAAAGCTTATAAAAAGCCTATAAACAATCGATCCTAACAAGCACGCAAGAAGGTCTGTCCAAGGAGATTTTGAATAAAGAAGCCTTTGCCCAATCATCACAGCAGCAAGCCCTACGATAACGGTTCCAATGCCTTGTGAAACATCTACAAAACCTTGGTGTTGACTAAAAAGTGCGCCAGCAAACCCAATAACTGCGTTACTGAGCATCAATCCCAGAACCGTTAAAGACCCTACTTTTAAACCACCATTAAGGCCTAGGCGTTTATTTTGCCCAATGCTTCTAAGAGCTAAGCCAAAATCCGTTGTAAGCAAATACCCAAGAGCTCCTAAAATCCCCAAAGAAACAAGTATTAAAACCATCAAAGAGGAAACATCACTAAAAAGAGTGACTTTATTTAAAAGAGACAGATTAGGACTGCCCGCCATGACTTTCAAATTAATAGAATAAAGCATAAAAGCCACAAGAATACCTGATAGTAAATTAGTGATTTTAAGTTTTATGTGTAAAAAGCCTGTAAAAGCTCCAGCTAGTGCTCCTGCAAAAAAAGCCGCTATAAGAGATAGCCACGGACTATACCCGTTTTTAAGAAGCATACAAGAACTAGCAGCTCCTAGAACAAAACTACCATCACAGGTAAGATCAGGAAAGTCTATGCTCTTAAATGTCAGGTAAATCCCCATACCAACAATCCCATAAATAAGTCCCATTTCAAGACTCATCAACAGCTCGTTACCACTCATTTTATGTTTTTACACTCATTAAAAGAAAAATGCGAAACATTAGTTTAACTAATTTTTTAAAAAAAAGGTATCTGTTTAAAGCGTCATTCTTACAGCCCCACTTAATTTATGTCGTTCCATAATTTTGGAATAGGGAATGAGGATTTTTATGTTATTTTTAGCAGCGCCCAAGGCAGTTATAAGGGTAGTCATAAGGGCGTCATAAGGCAGTTATTTCGACATCCCCCCTACATTTTTTTCCCAAAAATATCACCTAGAAACTCCCTTAAGGTCCACCTCAAAAGCTCTCCCTTAAAAAAATCATACAAAAAAAGTTGGTTGCCCTAGCATTAGAAGATATTTCACTTGCCTAGAGACCGAGATTGGGCAATCCTCTTTGTGATCAGTGACCACTATAATGGAAAGTTTTGATGTATTGGATGTATGGAAAGCACGCGTGTATAGCAGCCCTTAAGAACCCCTTAAGAAAGATCAAAAAGATTCATGTGACGTCTTTGAAGCTTTTAGAAGATATTGCAAAACCCTTTCATAAAATCACATCTGTGGTAGACAAAAAGGTCGTTGATACCCTTGTGGGAAGCGATGTTGTTCACCAAGGCATTGCTGTTCAGTTAGACCCTCTAGAACCCCAGTCATCTGCCTCTTTTTTTGATAAACCATCTTGTACACTAGCCATGCTTGATCAAGTTACAGATCCTCATAACATTGGCGCAGTCCTTAGAAGTTGTGCGGTTTTTGGAATTGATGGTATTATTTTACAAACCAAACATGCCCCTGGTGAAACAGCTGTACTTGCCAAAACTGCCTGCGGTGCTTTAGAACTAGTCCCTGTTTTACACACAGTTAATCTGTCTCAAGAGCTTGAGCTTTTGAAAAAAAATGGCTTTTGGGTTTATGGATTTAGTGAAAAAGGAAAAAGCCCCTTGAATAAAGTAAAATTTGCCAACAAATCTGTTCTTATCTTAGGAGCAGAAGGCGAAGGAATGCGCCCTCTTGTTCAAAAAGGATGTGATGAATTATTGTACCTTGCTTCAAGTTCATTATTTTCAACGTTAAATGTTTCAAATGCTGCAGCTGTTGCCTTTTATGAAGCGTTCTGCCAAAAAAATGTAAAGCAGGAGCCATAACCCCCTGCTTAGAAGACTAAATAAGATCTTTAACGGTTGTTACAAAATCTGGATCGATCGCGTTAAAGTGTTCTTTGTGTAAAGAAGACGCAATCAAATAATTGAATAAAACTTTCAGTTGGCTTGCCCCATTTTTATCCTTGTTAGCAGCTTCTAAAAGTTTGTTCCACCTTGTGTTAATTATATCTGTAGAATGGTTAGGGGAAGGAAATCGTTTGCTTGAATTGTTTTTTTGAAAATCTGTTTGGTTAAACATCAACCTAAAAGCATAATCATAATATCCCAGAACTGTTTCGTTTTTGATTATTTGGCTGAATTTTTTTTGAGCACTTTCATAGGTGATATCTATAAAAAGCGGGAAATTTTCTATGGTAATTGTGGGGGAAGAAAAGAATAACGCGTCTTGCTCGTCTAGAATTGGAAACTGAATTTTCTCTTCTGTTGAAACTTCTCCTAAATACGTATTAACTTGTTCTTTAAAAGAATCATCAGTGTTTCTAATTGGCTGGTAGAGATCTTCTTCAGAAAGAAAAATATCCTCTTCTATCTCATCTCTTTGATCAAAAAGAGGGGATAATCCAGGGGGCAGGGGATCAGCAGAAGGATGAGTAAAATCCTCTTCCATAAAAAACTGCAGACTAGGCGATTCATCACAAGAACTTTCGTCATCACTTGATACCCCCCAAACGCTTTGATAGAAAAATACACTTAGCAACACAGAAAGCTTTGTTAACGTCATAACTAATAACCCTTCAAGTAATTTTTTAATAATTTTATTATCGAGCAAATCAGACAAAGCTTGCAACAGTTTATCTAAAAATTTCTTTTATTTTTATTGAAAAGGGGGCGTAAAAAACTAAAAAAACAAAGTACAACAAACATAGATATTGATGAATGGCCAAAAGTCCTTGATGCATTTGACTTGCATTAAAA
>DATDSS010000095.1:0-4575 GCA_035291245.1 Alphaproteobacteria bacterium
ACGGGTAATTTCGTTAGCAAATTGCCAAAATAGCAAGGAAATAGCCACACTTCCCCAAAGTTCAGAGAATATGTAAAACAAGCTGTAGCTCCAGTTACCAATAGCAGCTAAAAACCACTTTAACCTCGGGTATTCTGTTTGAAGGGCTTTTAAAGTTTCGTCTGACATGTGAAGAAGTTCACGGTTTGGATAAACAATCAAAGCAAAGCATCCAAAGAAAACCAAGAAAGGCACTAGACCTGCGTAAAATAAATTCTCACGGCTTAAAACGTTTGCAAGTTTTGCGTATAAAATCATGAAAGCAATAGCAAAGGGTGTTGTGCCATAAAGTTTAATGAAAGCAAGAGCTTCTGCACCAGAGCCTGGGGCGTTAACAACAAGTGCGTCTTTCGTATCGCGTAAAACTGTATAGTTAAACAAGATACAAAACATCATCAAGCCCATAGGCAAGAATTTTTTAATTTCATGATTGTGAATTGGCCATAAAATAGCGCGCAGTCCTGTAAACTCCGCCTGTTTTTGACCCTCTGAAGGTTGTGACATAGGATATTCCTCGTTCATTCGGCTAAAAGCTTAAAAACATTATTGTCTTGTAAGCTTTTTTACCATTTAAGTTAGATACAAAATATTTAAGCAAGGTGTTTTAAAAGACATCTACACCTACTATACATGATTGGCATAGTAGCAAGCTTTTGGTGTTTTTTCAATTCTCTAAATAGGAATTTTTTAAAACCATTTTCTTAATCGTTACATTAAATTCAAGAATAAAGCAGCTCATCCCACTTTTCAAAAATTTCTTGTTCACTAAACCGTGTGCTGATATTCATGGCGTTTTGCGCCAACTGTTCCCTTAAGCTGGTGTTTTCAATCAGGGTTATAATTGCTTTTTCTAAAGTAGCTATGTCCCCAACTGGAAACAAGAGCCCGTCTTTTTTGTCTTGAACCACATCTATATTACCTGAACAGTTTGAGGCAATAACTGGTAGCCCTACACTCATAGCTTCACAAAGAGCATTAGGAAACCCTTCGAAATTTGAAGGAAATATAAACAAATCAGCTTCTATAAGGTGTTTTGTGATATCACTAACTGCACCTTTAAAGGCCACATTTTGCTCTATTTTTAGCGATTTTGTTAAGGCTTTTAAGGTTTGTTCTTCTGGTCCTTTTCCATAGAAGCTTAAAGTCAGGTGGGGATATTTTTGCAAGACACCGGCAAACGCTTTTAATAAAATGTCAAAGGCTTTCGATGGGATGAGCCTTCCTGCTGAGCACACTTTAGTAATCTCGGCCCAACCTCTTTTTTGATGCATAGGTTTTGCAACGGAATTTGCTATGATTTTTATGTTTTTAAGCGAAAAATAGGATGCTGCCGTTTTTGTTTGCACCACGACCACTCCTGCTTTTGGATATAGTATTTTTCTTAAGCAATCATAAAGCTCCCCAATCGGATAGCACTGAGGTGTTGTCCTCTCTGAAACTATAACAGGAGTTTTTAAAAACAAAGTTGCAAATAATACCGTTATATTTGTGATATCAACAAAAGAAATGATCCTATCGGGCTTATTTTTTTTAAAAAACCGCCTTAAGATTGTTAATCTTTTTAAAATTTCAAAAGTTCCCCCTATTTTAGAGCTACCTTTTGCAAAGAGATCTAACTGCACAAGGTTTACTTTTTTATCAAGATGATAAAACGGCTTTGTGCCTTTTTTTTCAAACGTAACAAGCGTTATCTCATGCCCTTTTTCTACCCAATAGTTAGCAAGCCTTGAAAGATATCTTTCTGCTCCACCCGCTTGCAGGGAGGAAATGACCAGTATAAGGCGCATGTTAAGCTGACTCAACAGATGTTAAAGAAACGCTCAGCCTTACATCTTTTCCAAGTAAACTTAGTAAAACTTGAACCCGGTATGTATCTGTAAACTTTTCTAAAACGGCTAGCTGATCTTTAAACATCCCTTCAGTTAACAAAACTTTGTCCCCAACACAAAGCGTTGTTACACTATGTAAAGGAACAACACCAGGTGCTTCTTCTTGAGCTTTTAAAGACTCAATAATTTTAGTTGAAATAAAAGAAGGTTTCCCTGAACTTCCTGTTAAAAGGTAGCTTATTCCACGCGTTCCATTAATTTGACGCCACTGAGTCGTGCTTATGTCCATACAAATAAAAATGTAGCGAGGAAATAAAGGGCTTAAGACTTCTTCAACTTTTCTTGCATGCTTCTTTAGTTTTTTAAAACGTGGCAGATAGACTTCATAGCCCTGCTCTAGGAGATGTATTTGAGCAACAATTTCCTTTAAAGGCTGAGTATGAGCCACAAACCATTGTTTCATAAAAGGCTACTTTCTTATTTTTAAAAGCGTTTTATATCATAAGTTCTAAAGGGTTAGGGCGTTATAGGTCAACGTTTTTTGTAAAAAATCTTGGGAAATGAAACAAGGTATAGGGCAGGGGGCTAGAAAAGGACTTTCTTTAAGTTCCAGCCCCCAACTATACAAAAGAAGGGGGAGGGTTAGTACCCTGTTTGAATTCTTTCTACTAATTGTTTGACTGTGGGAACAAACCCGTCTTTATAAAATGGATCTTTTCCAAAGCGATAAGCCTGATGCCCTGCAAACATTAATTGATTATTGATATCCCCACCGTGCCCAATTTCTTGAAGGGTTTTTTGTATACAAAACGACCGTGGGTCTGCTCGTTTTCCTGTATTGCCAGCTTCATTTTGTGCCCAATTAGAAAAGCCACAAGCTGATAAGCATCCCATGCAATTAGTCTGATCCATTAAGATCGTATTTTCTTGTTCAGGGGTTACAAAAATTAGCGTAGAATCAGGCGTCCTAAGAGCTTGTGTGAAGCCAGCTTGCATCCATTCTAAAGCATGAAGCTTATCTGCAGCGTCTACATATGTCAAGCGCCCACGCACACCTATGGCAAAAGGTTCTGTGTGGTTGCCAGTGGCTTCTACAGTGTAAGGTATTTGCCTTTTAGAACGTAATTGTAAATCTATTAGAAAATCATTTTTAACAGCTGAAGAATAGAATCCAGTGGGTGAAAATCTATTAAGATAAATGTCGCCTTCTTGCAGACTTAAAAGCTTGTCCTTCCAAGCCTTAGAAATCGGGCTTTCCTGGGTTAAAAGCGGTCTTGTTCCAAATTGAAAGCAAATAGGCCCTACTTCAGGATTATTGAGAAAATCTTGCCATTCACTAAGCCACCAAACACCGCCAGCCATAATAATAGGGGTTTCTTGCAACCCAACTTCATTTAGAGCTTTTCTTAACTCTATAATCCGAGGAAGCGGGGCTTGGGGTGATTTTGGATCTTCGCTGTTTGATAAGCCGTTATGACCACCTGCAAGCCAGGGGTCTTCATAAACAACACCACCTAGCCAGTCGCTAAATTTGTGATAGGCGCGCTTCCATAAAATTTTAAAAGCTCTGGCAGAAGAAACAATTGGATAGTAATAAACCCCATAAGAAGAACAAATCTCAGCAAGCCTATAAGGCATGCCTGCTCCACAAGTAACGCCATGAACTAGGCCTTTCACTTGATCTAAAACACCCGTTAAAATAGGTTCAACAGCACCCATTTCCCATAAAACATTCATGTGAAGACGTCCGTTGCCATTTCTGACTTCATGGGCTATTTTTGCTTGGGCAACACCACCTTTAATGGCATAGTCAATAAGCTCTAACTGACGTTCTTTTCTGGTTTTCCCTTTATAAATCATAGGGATGAGATTGCCATTTTCATCATAGGAGTCAGCATTAACAGCAGAAAAAGTTCCAATTCCGCCTGCTGCAGCCCAAGCGCCAGAGCTAAGCCCCGTAGAAACAGAGATACCCTTGCCACCTTCTACTAAGGGGAGAATGCCTTCTTGTCCTGATAATTTGAGTTTCGGTAGCAAAACCATAAACGAAGCGTCCTTTATTTTAAGAAAATCTTACTATTCTTCTTTGTAACGGTATAAGCTTCCTTTCTCAAGAAAAATGTTATCATCTCTCTGCTAGAAACCCCCATTTTAGAGTGATTGCCCTTACCACCCCACATAAATTATTACCCCCCAAAAAAGGAGGAGAGGTTTTGAGTGTCAAGCTGAGAGTGCCCATTTTGCAGGGCTTATTGGGAAAAATTCATAAGGGAGCGAGAATGTACGGGGAGACCAAAAGATAAACGAGAGGGGAAAAATATACAGGGGTGAAAAATTCATAAGGGGGCGAAAATGAACGGGGGACGAGAACGAACGGGCGGCGAAATGAACGTGGGAAAAAAATACAGGGGAATAAAAAAATAAACGAGGGGAGCAAAAACCTCTCCTTCTCTTAACCACTCGTTAACCATTCTTATAGTAAAGTCGTAACTGGTGGTGAGGAAGACTGGCTTATTGGTCAGTCCTTGACAAGCTCTTGAGGTGAGATTTGCTGATGATATTTTAAAAGTTGATCACTTTTAAGACTTTATTAGTAAATTGAGCTTAAAACAATAATAAATAACGAAAAAGCAACTCTTAAAGGTGAGATTTTAAAGCAGGGTACCCAAGAACTATAAGTTGTGTGCGTGATAGGCAAGGGTGGGCG
>DATDSS010000096.1:0-10284 GCA_035291245.1 Alphaproteobacteria bacterium
GAGCTTTGTATGTATTGCTGGTCTTGCTGTGATTGGCCTTTACTGGTGGATGAACCGCAATGTTTTGACAGATCCTCTTTATTATGACGGTTCTGAAGCTGCAAAAAGCGGATCAAAGAAAAAATCTAAACCAAAATTGGGTCTTGGCGAAAGCTTTAAGTACTTAATGACATCCCCTTACCTTGGATGCATTGCCATGGTCGTTCTTGCTTACGGTGTTTCCATTAATGCTGTTGAAGGTGTTTGGAAAGGTCAAATCAAGATTCGCTTCCCTAATGCAAACGATTACAATGCGTTTATGGGTGGTTTTTCCACGATCACAGGATTCTTTACAGTTATCTTGATGTTGGTTGGTAACAACATTTTGCGTCGTTTCTCCTGGAAATCCGCAGCGTTGATTACACCAATCATGATCCTTGTAACCAGCATGGTTTTCTTTGGATTCATCATGTACAGCAATAACTACAACCCATTCGATTCTATCATGGGAACTACTATGGTTATGGTGGCTGTGGTTGTTGGTCTTATTCAAAATGTCTTTTCAAAGTCAACAAAATACTCTTTGTTCGACCCAACAAAAGAAATGGCTTATATCCCTCTTGACCAAGAGTTAAAGGTTAAAGGTAAAGCAGCTGTGGATGTTATTGGAGGTCGTGCTGGTAAATCTGGTGGTGCATTCATCCAAACAATGCTTTTGACTATTTTTGCTGGATCTACTCTTGCAAGCTTGGCTCACATCTTAGCTTTGGTTGTGATTGGTATTATTGTTATTTGGATTTATGCTGTTATTTCTCTTTCCAAGAAATTTAGCGACTTAACTCAACAAAGAGCTGCAGAAAATAATGCTGCTTAAGTCTTTTTAATAGACTTTAAAACGTTTTTTAAAAACCCTCTTTTGAGGGTTTTTTTTTATTTCTTCTTTCTTTTTTGCGGGATGTTTTTGACGTATTATCAAACTGTTGTTTCTTTTTATTTTGAAAGTATTTTAAGGCTTTAGCGTTATAGTTAAGCGCTTTTTGAATTAAGACGTCCTCTGCTTTTAAAATTTGATCCGCGCTTAATATTTTAGTATAAATTAAGTTAAGTAAGATATCTGTATTAGGGCTCATTACTTGCTCTTTACTCGCTTCACAAACAGCACTAAAAAAGTTTTCTAAATTCTCTCGTAAGAACAGTTTGTTTTTCACGAAATAGTTAATGGCTGCTAGATTTGAAAAATCACTTAATTTTAATTGTTGCGCAAAATAGGTTGAGATTAAGGGTAAAAAATTATTATTTTTTATCAAAAATGGCATATCCGCGAGGTTTTTAAAAATTTTTCTCAGCTCTTTCTTAGCAAGGGTATTCCCACCAGCAGATAAATCAGTGAGTATTTGAAAGGCTTGGGTTACATAGTTTTCACCAAAAATTTTATTCTTTTTTTTGTTTAAGATAATTTCTGGAGCTAAGAATCTTATAGAATCTGCGTGCCTTTGCGCCTGAGCTTTATGCATAATTAGCTTTATGATATTTTCCTTCACGCTTAAATCCAAAGCAGGGTACTTTTTAGCGTTTCTTCCATGAATAAGACTTTTTAGCGTTTCGTAAGACTTGTGGTCCTCTTTTAATGCTCTTTTAAAGAGTAGGTAACTATAATTTTTCGCGTCTAGACCAAAAAGAATTGTTTTATAAAAGCTAGAAGAATCCGGTAAAATTGACTTTAAAGCCAAATAGTAAGACTGTTCTTTAACCTCTTGGGATAGCGTGATTTTTCTTTTAGCTTGTAAGGTGATTTCTAAACTACCAACTACTTTTAAAAAACAGCTTTTTTTAGTATTTTTCAATCCCGTTTTAAAAGACCTTAAAACTTTTTTAAAGGGGTGAACCTCAAAGATTTGACAGGAGAGAAAATTGAAAAAATTTTCTCGACCTTCTCTATAAAACTCAGGGCAAGCGTTTATAAAAAAACGCGTACTTTTTCTGTCTAGATATGATGAAATGTGGCTCAAAATCTCGTCTGGTAACTTGCTTAGACTATTTTGGCTGGGTTTAAAAAAAATAACGTCATTAACTTGCTGAGAAGCTATTTCTTCTAAAAAATCAGTCTCAGTATACGGGCTAAAGCTTAACATCCATAAAAAAAAACGGCGCTCTTTTGTGGCAGCCGTTGACTTTTTATCAAAATAGGTTTGATACAGTATTTCCATATCCCGTTTGAGAATTGGAGAGCTGATTTTTCTTAAGGACTCCGGTGTTTGTAGGTCGTCCTCAAAGGCGCTAAGATTTGTGACAAAGACACATAAGGCAATAAGTAAATTTCTCATAGTGAATGAAAATAATACTAATGTTTTATTTATAGTAGATAAGGTATAACTGTCTGTCAATTGTGCGCTCCCTCTAGTCGTTGAAGGTTGTATCACCCTCTGCGTCAAAAAGTGGTTCTTGAGGGATGGTTTCGTTAAGTCTGCTGGAAATCCGCCTTGAATCAGAAGCGTTACTAGAGCCAAAATCATCTTCCTCTTCTTGAGAAGAACTCATAGGACGCTTTGTCTTTTGTATAGTTTTCTTTTGTGTGGTGCTTAAATTTCTTGTGGTATCTCGAGTGTCGTTTTGAGCTTGTCTATTTCTTGAGCTCTCTTGCAAACGTTTTTGAGAAGGTATTTCTAATTTTTCTTGAGATTGTGCTCTTGAGTTTTGATGGCTGGATACCTTAGGCGTAGGTTGTTTTGAAATAGAGTCTCCATACAACTTTGGTGGCTCAACTTCTTTGGTTTTTTTGTCAAACTCCTCAAGGGCGTTTGTGCGCCCTGGTTGCGATTTTCCTGTTTCGATTTTGCCACTTCTTAACGGTTCAGCCTCATTTCTTGCGCTCTTCAGCGTCAAAGGCTCTTGTAGCGCAGGAAGTTCCTGCGTTATAGGGGGGTGAGAAAGCTGAGGTGGCTGATTTTGCTGTATACCAAGTGCGCTAAGCAAACTTTCTTCAAGAGCAGGGTGCCATACCACATGACATCCTTCTTCTTGGCACTTATAAAATAGATTTTTTTTATGGTCGAATAAGAACGACGTATTTTCAAAAGAACTAATGACTTCAAAACGCTTATTATTTGATAAAAATAGTAACGTCAAGCTTGTGCAAATAATAAAGCATAGCCCTAAGGTTAACGCTGGCTTAATAGAAGATTTAAAAAGCGGTTTTTCTGGAAAATTTTCATCCATATTAAGGGAATAGGTATAAGGGTTTGAAGAACTCATAGACTTTAGAATCCAAAAAGTGTGATCTTAACTATAAGTTTATAAAATAATCTTTAACAAAGTGTTAATAAGGCAAAGCCTAAAAAATAAAGAAACGCTCCTCACGGAGTTCTTTGCTTTTTATAAAGCATGAATCCTGTAAAAGTTACCACAAGCGCCACAAGGCCAACTATGATGGTGGCAAGCGCATTAATTTCAGGGGTAACGCCTAAGCGGACACTTGAAAAAATAAGCATAGGAAGAGTTGTTGCTCCTGGACCTGATAAAAAGCTTGCAATCACCACGTCATCCAAAGAAAGAGCAAACGCTAATAGCCAACTTGAAAAAAGAGACGGTGCTATTAAAGGTAGCGTAATAACAAAAAAAACTTTAAAAGGTCTGGCCCCTAAATCCTGGGCAGCTTCTTCAAGGGAGATATCAAAGTCTTGGAGCCTAGATTGCACAATAAGATAAACATAAGCCAGCGACAACGTAATATGAGCAAGAGTTACTGTCATAATCCCTCTTTCAGAAGGCCAGCCAATTAATCTTTCAAAAGTTACAAACATCATCAACAAAGAAAGGCCCGTAATCACATCTGGCATCACAAGAGGGGCAGACACAAGTCCTGAAAAAAGTGTCCTCCCGTAAAAAGCGCCAAATCTCACGATCACTAGAGCTGCAAGAGTGCCCAAGCAAACAGCAACAGTTGCAGAGATGCTAGCTATCTTAAAGCTTGCAAGAACGGCGTTCATTAAGGCTTCGTTAGAGATAAGTTCTTTATACCACCTAAGAGAAAAACCTTGCCAGACACTAAACCTTGAGGCGTTGAAGGAATAAATTACAACAAATGCTATGGGAAGATATAAAAAAATGTACCCTAAAATCAAATTGACCAAAGAAAAAGTCGTGTATTTTTTCATTCATTTTTTATAAAAGCAGTTGCGCTGGCTTTACGATACTATTTTTCAGTTGTTTTTTCTTTATTTTTTTATAGCGTTTTTCTATAAAAGCCAACTTATCCTGTGATATTTCGTGTTTTTATCACCTGTAAAGCCAACAGGTGACTTACCCACCCTAAACAAGAAATGACATAAATGTATCTTGGGGTTCCAGCCATGGAAAAAAAGAAAAGCACACTTAGCAAAACACACGACATTAGGCTTATTGTCAAAAGAGGAAACGCCAAAAAACTCTGATTTTTGTATTTATAGCCCAAAAAAACATATCCCCAACATGCAACAGAAGGGATCAAGGGCGATAAAAGCAAGAGCCCCAAAACTTTAAAAAAACCATAAAAAAAGTCATAGATCCTGGTATTTTTAGAAAAAGCTGAACATAAAACTTTATCGATTTTTTGAAATCCTGGAATTCCCAAAACCATATAACTTAAATTACTAAGACGGTGCTGTGTATATTCTAATGGGTAGGCTGTTATAACATCCAACCACGTATCCCAAAGAGCTTGCCTTTCTAAAGGCGTCTGGCCGACCTTTAAAATAGCCTCACTTGTAAAAACTAAATCGTCAACGCTTTCATGATTAAACAAAATCCTAAGCTTTTCATCGGAAAACTGCGGAGTGTGGCAAAAATCTGGAAATAAATCCTTTTTAACTGAAACGCTTACTGCTGCGATATCATACAGTTTTACAAATTGCCAAGAGTGGTTTTCTTTAGAGCTTGGTACTAAGGACTTATTGACCTGAAAAAGGGCAAGAAAAAACACAAAAATAACGGACAACGTCGAAAGAATTTTTTTGCTATTTGAAGCATTTTTCAGATGAAAAAATACATAACTACCCAGAAAAATAGGGGCACAATATTGCGCTTGAAATTTAATTGCTGTTGCGTAAAAAAGAACACTCAAAAAGAGAGTATGTCCTAAAAAACCGAACGGTTTTTGCTCGTTGCTAGCTCGCGCTAATAGAGCACAACATAAAAAATATCCATAAGAAAAGCCCACATCTTTCCATATCATTCCAGAAAAGCTTAAAACAGCAGGGAAAAATGGGGTTAAAACGCAAAGTCCTTTTTCTAGAGTACTTTTGAAACTTTTAGAAAAATGATAAACTCCCAGATACAGCAAGCCTAAATGCAAAAAAAGCATTAACCCAGAGCCTTCATAAATAAAATTTAAATACCTCCAAACAAAAGACATCAACGCTGGATGATGATCACTATAAGTTGCAGTTAGCGCTATTTGATACTGTGTTTGGCTGTCTGAGGTCAAGATTCCTGGCCAAAAAAGCGCAAGATGAAGTATAAATAAAAGCCCTAAAATAAAAGTATGCGTTGCATTTTTTTCAAAAAGAGTCATCAAGAGGGATACTTAAAAAACTTATTGCCTAAAAGGTATAAGAGAGGGGCCGTTGTGTCAAACAAAACAACACCTGATCAGCTCCTCTTAACAGTTACTTATAGCTTATCATCATACCCGTAAGGATCATCACTCAGCACAAGATTTCCTTTTTCGTCAACCCAACACGTCAAGTATACCACTTCAACAGGTATTGGTTGCTCTGGTCGTAAGGTTTTCGTCTTACCACTTTCAATGGCTTTTTGAAGAACTTCTTCATTTTCAAAAGTTGTTCCTTGTAACACCCATTGCGCCATTTTTGAAGGCTCTTTCAGCCGTATACAGCCAGAAGACAAGGCCCTACTTTGCTTATCAAAAAGCTTTTTATCCGGCGTATCATGCATATAAATCGCATTAAGGGTATCTAGGGAAAATTTTATAACTCCCAAGGCGTTATAAGCCCCTGAACTTTGCCTTAAACGATAAGATGAAAAATCGTCCAAGTCCATATCTTGTGGATCAACAACACTTCCAAGAGAATCTAAAACCGTTAAATGAGCCCGTCTTAAGTAGTCTGGGTCTATTTTTATTTTTGGGAATTTATCTTTTTTAGCAATGCTTGCAGGAACGTTCCAAACTGGATTAAAAGTTACTTGGGTAAGAGGGGCAAAAAATAACGGCGTTTTTCGATCCCTTCTTCCAACAATGGCATCGATCTTAAAGTAAGGCTTAACTTCTCCATTTGTTGCCTCTAAATCAAAAACATACACTTCATAAGCAGCAACATTTACGATAATAAATTTTTTAGATGTAATACTTGTCAGTTTTTCCCATCTATCTATATTTTTTTGAATAATTTCCTTAGTACTTTTTAAGGAGCGATTTAAAAATTTTTTAGTTACTCTTCCAACGATACCATCTTGTGTTAAAGAGTTGTCGCGTTGAAAGATTTTCACTGCTTTTTCTAAGGATTCATCAAAAATATCTGTTTTAGCGTCCTCTTTTAAATACCCTTTTTCGCTAAGAATTTCTTTTAAAACTAAAACTTCTTGGCCTTTATTTAAAAGTTTTAAAGCAGGGGCTTGTAAAGAAAGCTCAGCAATTTTTTTTTCAAGATTTTGAGATTCTAAGGGCTTTAACGCTTCTTTAAGCTGTTTATAAAAGATAAAATCAGTATAATCTATTTTAAAGTTTTCAGCTTTTAAGGCTTCATCCGTCTCTTGCAGTGAAGCTATAGAAGAGTTAAAAGCCATAACCACAGATAAAAAAGACACTAAAAATAGGCTTTTTTTAAAATTTTTTCTCATCAGACTTTAAACCTTTCAACCCCTTAGATTAAGTATTAGAGTAAAAGAAAACTGTTAATAAAATTTTAAAATGACTGTCGTTTGTGAAAAAAAATCTAATCTTCAACCAGCCACAGAAATACTCGCAAAAAAACAAAAACCTATAGTGGGGGCGCTTTTGGTTGTTGCTACAATGTTTTTATTTTCAACCTGCAACGCTATGTTTAAAGGATGTGAACAATCTTACGCTCTTTCGCAAGTTGTATTTTTTAGAAATCTTTTCGCTTTTATTCCTTTTATGTTATTTTTAAAGTCTCAAGGAGGCGTTCAAGCCGTAAAACCAAAAGCCATACTACCTTTATTTTTAAGAGCTCTTTTTGGCGTCATTTGCTTAGGCCTTTTGTTTAAATCCTTAAAAATGCTCCCCTTTGCAGACGCAACCGTTTTAACTTTCTCTTCAAGCTTATTTATAGCAGTTTTATCAGGTCCCTTTTTAAAGGAAAAAGTTGGCTTTAAGGAATGGCTTTGTGTCGTCCTTGGGTTTTTAGGGGTTGTAGTCATGGCGCGCCCTGGTGGAGAAACCGATGCCCTGTCCTCTACTTTAGCCTTAGGACTTAGCGCAGGGATACTTGCAGCCTTTTTAGATGGTGCTTTAATTATTCAAGGAAGGTTTCTATCAAAAACGGAAACGACAGCTTCTTTAGTATTTTCTTATGCTTTGTTTTCCTGCTTACTGTGCGGGGTGGCCCTTCCTTTTGTATGGATTACACCAACTTCCCAAGATTGGCTTCGTCTAGCCTTTTTAGGCATTGGTGGAGGGCTTGGGCAATATTTGATGACTTATGCCTATTCCATTACGCCTGCAACCCTTATGGGAGGAATGATCTATTCTTCTATGATTTGGAGTGTTGTCTATGGTGTGTTTTTATTTGATGAAAGCTTAAGTTCTTCCTTGATCTTTGGAGGAGGGCTGATCGTGTTATCTGGTTTTTATTTGGTCTTTCTAAAAAAGGGGGAAAATTAACGAAAAGGTAAGCTTTAAAGACTATCTTAAATCTTTAAACGGGTATTGTTAATCACATAGGTTTTTTATGAAGAGTTTTGCTCAAATCCAAAAAAAAACAGAGGGTCTTCTTGCTGAGTTTGAGCCAAAAGATATTTTAATTGCTCTTGATATTGACCATACCTTAATACAACCAAAACATAAAGCTAGCCATTTTTCTTCGAGCTTGAGTCATGGCCTAGAAGCTCACCCCTTCATAAAGGCCCTAACCAAAGAAGAGCAAGACGTAATCATAACGCTTGTCAACAACGATGAGGGGGCTCAAATCATTGATCCCAATAGTTTATCTTTTGTAAACTTTCTTCAAGATAAAAAAATACCGCTGATTGGCTATACGGCTATTGCCCTTATTGAGCCAAAAGATCAAGAAGAAACTACGCAAAGACGAACCAGGATTTTAGCTTCATTGGGGTTTGATTTTTCAAAAAATTGTACTTATCCTGATCAAATTCTTAATGAGTTTGAATCCTATTTAGGAAAAAAACCACTTTTTGAAAAAGGTATTTTATACACGCATGGTACTTTTTCTGATTCAAAAAAAGAGGTTTTAAAAGCTTTTTTAAATAAAAATAGCTTAAGCCCAAAAGTGATTGTTATTATTGACGATGAAATTCCTAATACTGAAGATTCGCAAGAATCAGATTTTGTTAGCGCACGCCTGATTCGCATCCATGCAAGAGTTAGTTACGACTTGGACGAACCTCCTTGCACCTTAGAAGAGTTTAAAAGTTTTTGGCTTCATAAATTTTACGATGCAAAAAACTATCTAAGCTATGTTAAACAGGAAAATTCTGAAAAAACGGAAAAATCGATTCAAAGCTATTTATCAAAAAAATTTCACAAAATTTATACTATCAAGCGACTTGCAAAAAATCTTCAACAAGAGACCTATCTTTTGGATTCAAAAGACAAAAAAAGCATTGCAAAAGTTATAAGCGTTTCAGATTCTTTTAAAACAACAAGACATTTATTGAACACGTTTTTTCAAACGGCCTTTTTTGAAAAAATACTGAATTTTATTTTGAGGATGGGTGTTGAAAAAGGCGGATTTCGCTTTTTTCAAGAAAAAGAAAATACTGACGTAAAAAGCTCAGATCTATTACGTTACTATAGTTTTCATTTTTCTATTTATAAAGATTTATGTAAAAAAATTAGTATGCCTTCTTTGCATGAAGGAGCAAATTTCATACATTTCTTTGATAAAAAAATCCTTATTTTATATAATTTTAGTTCAAAAAAAGAGAAAAAACTTTCTGAAATCACTTTAGAAGAAAAACTAAAAATAGCTGAAGCTCTAGGGGATCTTCACACGCTAGATCTTAAAAATTTTCCACAAGATGCTTGGAAGATAAAACGAAAGCTCTACCTTAATATGTTTAAATCTATGGAAAGGCAAAATATTTTTTATCATCTTGCTCTAATAGTCCGAAAAATTTTAAATACGAAAAACTTAGATGACTTTGTTTTGTCTTCTGGTTCTTTTGAAAATTTAGAAATAAACTATTTAACAGCTCAAGACTTAGTCTTTTCCCATAACGATTTAAAACCAAAAAACGTACTATGGGATGAAAAGGGAAAATTTGAAATTATCGATTGGGACGAAATCCTTCCAGTTAGTCAAGCAGGAGACTTTATCGACACAGTAACAAGCTGGTGTGTAGAAAAAACAGAGCCAAAATACACTCTTAACCACACGGAAACTGAACTTTTTTTTAAAAAATACAAAGAACATTCAAATCTTTCTCTTAAAATAACAGCATCGAACATTAAATTAAGTGCTTTTAAGTGGTTGTACTGGCTCTTGACTTGTGAAGTTAACAAAAAAGAGTCTGAAATAAGTGAAGCGTGTAAGATGATTGAGCTTTTGTATAATGAGCAAGAGTATCTTATAAGCCTGTCGAAATAGCGATAGCTATTTTAAAAGGAGGCCTGTTTTATGACTTGGTAAAATCTTAACTCTGCCTTAACAAAGATTCATCGACCAAATCAAAAAGAAGCTCTTGGACAATTGTGTTTCCACTTGGAATGGTATTTTTAGCTAAAAAGGCCAACTCATTAGCAAGATTAAAGGATAACTCTTTAGCCCCCAAATTTTTAAGGAGCTCTGTAAATCCTTGTAAGTCTTTAAGGTTAAAAAGCTCTTTGGCTTGTTGGCGTTGGGCTTTACTTGCCTTTTCTAAAGCTAAAACCACAGGGAGCGTGACTTTTTGTTCAAAGAAATCCGTCCCTAAGGCTTTTCCAAGCGTTGGAGCATGACCAAAATAATCTAAAATATCATCTAGGAGTTGAAAAATCTGCCCTAAATAAAGGCCAAAATCTTTTGCTTTTTGACAATTTTCAAAAGAAGCATTTGCAACGATCGCGCCTGCTTGACAGGCTGCTGCAAATAAGGTGCCTGTCTTAAGGCTTGCAACTTGAAGGGCTGTTTG
>DATDSS010000097.1:0-9482 GCA_035291245.1 Alphaproteobacteria bacterium
CAACTTGAAGGGCTGTTTGTCTGTCTAAGTTTAGATCATAGCACTTGCCAAGCTGTAAAATTTCCCCTTCAACAATTTGGCAAGATGCTTTGGAAAGCACCTCAAGCGCTGTAAGGCTTTTTGCGTTTACCATCAGTTCAAAAGCTCTTGCAAATAAAAAATCGCCTGCTAAAACGCTTAAAGTATTGCCAAAAACAGCATTCGTCGTTGGAAAATTTCGTCTTTTTGAAGCGTTATCAATCACATCATCATGAAGAAGCGTTGCTGTATGGATAAACTCAACGGCTGTTGCTAAGTAACAGGGGTTTAAATTAAGGTCTTTTTCTTCACAAAATAAGCCATAAAAAGAAAGCGTTAACAATGGCCGTAACCGCTTGCCTCCTGCTAAAATCATGTGAGAGGCAGCTTGTTGAGCAAGCGGAATTGCGCTTTTAATATTAAACTCAATCAGGTCGTTAACCTGAGTCATATAGGATTCAAAAAAGCTGTGAAGCCCTTGGACAGCGGAATTTGAAGATATTTTTTGTGCTACTGCGCTTTTCATGGGACTCAATTTTTTCACTACCTTCTATGACCATACCAAAGATTCACAGCTCTACGTACTAATTTTTTTAAAAATTTCCCCTATTTTTTGGTTTCAGTTGGCCGTGTAACCATCAAACGGTTTATTTGATCTAAGAGGCCGGGCTGAGGCCTCGGCGTTGAAAACGGACTTTTGTAGTTTTTCAAGCTCATAGTCTTTACCTCCTCAGGAGTTTTAGCTGGTTTTTCTTGCAAAAGGGGGGAGTCATCTTCCCCCTCTCCCTTTAACTCAGAATTAGCTAAATTTTTAAATTCATCGTTTAGATTTTTTTTTTGCACTCCCAGAACTTTTGGGAGTTGTCTCTTTAGCAGGCTGCGTCACAGTTTTTGTTGACACTGCGACATTTGACACTGGCGTTAATAAAACAGCTGAAGAACTAGGAGTTGCACCGCCTGAAGCTACTGAAACAACGCAAGAGGAAGGTAATACAGGGATTGGTATCGTAGTAGCTGTTTGAGCGCTAGGTAAAGAGGCTGAAGACGAGCTTTTGGCCCTCCCCCCTTTTGCAGCAATCGTCAGTTCATGAGAAACTTCTTTTGTTAACGTAGCTGCATCGGGATAAAATAAGGGAGTATGCCCTGTTGAAGCATCCACATCACGGTGATTACTACTACTGCCTTGCTCTGTTAAAGAAGCATTCATATTTCCCAAACCTTCCACACTATCTTTGGGCGATAATACAAATTCTTGAACGTTAGAATCATTTGCTATGTCTAGTGCTACTTCTGTCTGAAAAACATTTAAAAATTGCCTTAAACTTGGTGTTAAGTCAGTTTTTAAACTATCATTAAGATACGCATGATAACGCTTTTTCCCTTTGTCACTATGGGCTTCAACAAAAGAATCAATCGCAATCCATGGCTCTAGGTTCGATCTTTTTCCATAAATTATTTGACCAGTACTTGTGCCATATTCTCGAAGAACTGTGCGTAGATTAGCATACAATGTATCTAGTTTTTCGTAATGCGTTTTTAGCGTCTCTTCATATTTCTTGTACGACTCTTTTTGAGTGAGCTCAAGTTGATCTTGGGCTTTTGATAAATCTAAATCGATACCCTTAAGTTTAGTTTCAAACTCTGTTTTATTTTCCTTAATAATTTTTTCTAAAGTAGCCGCATTTGAATTACGAATTAAGTCTTCCTTTTTATTAAGCTCCTCTGTTAGCTTAAGCCGCTTTACTTCTAAGCTCTTTTTAGTGCTCTCATAAGAAAGAGTCGACGTGGTTTTATCAAGGATGTACTGCGCACTTAATGTTTGCGATTCTTTTGCAAAGTCATAAATTTTTTCTTCAAGAGCTGCGTCATACCAATAGAGTGTTTCAATAATTGTGCTGATAAATTTTAAAAAAGCAGCCTGCGTTTCAATAACCTTGTCCAAAGATTTATTTTTATTTTCTTCTTCAAAAGTTGGAGCTAACAGTTCGAGTTGAGATACAACACTTTTTAGCGTAAAAAATTGTTCGTTGCTTCCAGCATTTACAATAAAATCTCCCAAGAAATTGTTAAGCTCTTTTGTATAATCTTCCTCTTTATTTTCACTTGTACTTGCTATTTTTCTATCTTTGTAAGAACTTATTTTCTCTTCAGAATTTTTTAAAAAAACCTTGTAAATACCGTTCACAGTATCCCTTCTTTTGTCGTCATCTTTTTTTAAAGGGTCACTGCTTTGGGAAAAATTAACATATCGTGAAAGAAAGTTTTCTGTTCTGATAACGCTATCAAGGTTACATAGATGCATTCCTTTTTTTAAAGCGTAGCCTTCATACCTGGCATTGATCCATTCCTTAAAGCCCGTTAAATTTTCTTCGATTTTTGTATAAAGAATTTCTTTTTTATCACTCACAAGAACAGCTTTTTTAGGGGCATAAACACTTATGTTTAAATCTTGAGTTGCATGAGCTGTCGTTAAAAGCTGGCTAAAAGACGTGGTTCCTAAAACAGTTAAAACTAAAAATGATTTGAAGGAAAAATGTGACACTAGTGACCTCCTCGTGAAAGAGTTATGACGGTTAAAACTTATGGCGCTTAACGCCACCCTATTTACTAAAACAATAGATCGACTTCCTTAAGAAAGGATTAAATATTTCCACACCTGTGTCAATGGGGCAATTTTATTTTAATTGTATTGACTATTTTTGAAATTTTGTCATACCCCTAGTTTTTAAAACTTTAAGTTAATTTTGCTATTTTTTTCCCTTTTTAGTTGATTTTTTATCTAGTCATGGAGGATATAATTTTAATTTCTTTGTTAAGAACCTCAATTTCCTGTTAAAATATAAAAAAATATGATTTCTATTAAAAAATGTTAAAAACTTTAAGATTACCACTTCTTGCCACGCTTGTATTTGCCATAAACCCTCTCCTATCTAAGGGTTTTGCTGCTGCAATCCCTTCCACCACCACAACCCCTCACCCTGCCCCAGCGCCTGCCTCTCATTTAAGCCAAGAGGATGAGTATCTTAAAAAGGTGCAAGATTATCTAAATGGGATTTCAACTTTTAATGCAGCCTTTCAAGAAGCAGGTCCAGATGGTCTAAAAAATGGTACCTTGTGGTGGGACCGAAAAAATAAAAAAATCACAATGGTCTATGACACTCACCCCATGCGTTTATTTTTAAACCAAAAATCGTTGACATTGTTTCAACCAGAAGAAGCTTCAACCTATGATATTTCTTTAACGCCTGCGGGGTTATTATTAAAAGATCACATTAAGTTCTCGGATGTCTCTTTAAAGGAACTGTTTTTTATGAAAAATGGAGCCGCAAAACCAGACAGCTCTTTTGAAGAAAAAAACTTATTTTGTGTGTCTTTTTCTCCTAAAGATGAAGATTCGATAAAATTGACTCTTGTGTTTACCACTTACCCCATGATTAAGCTTATCGGTTGGATTTTATTAGATAACAGGGGCCAAGAAACCGAGGTATTTTTGGAAAATGTTACCATTGGCGTTACTCTTCCTGAAGAGGTTTTTATTCCTAAAAAGCTTGAGAACTTCAAAAGTCCCCTTATAGAAAAAGCCACAAAAAAATAGCCGGTCATTAAGATTACACAGTATTGCTTATAAAAATTTGCACACTTCGTTGAGTTTATAGTTTTCCCCTGTCACTTCTAACTAAACGTCGTTGACAAATCTAGGAAACGAACTATTGAGATACTGTGTTTAACCAACAAAGCTGGAGCTGAGGGCATCCCACCCTAAAGACCCAGTTTAGAAGGATTGTAATATGATCTAAAGTCTTAGAGGTCTACTGTATAAGAGCCCAAACATAAAAGCCAATACAGTTGCCAAGAACTTTAGATTACGAGTTCTAGTTCAAATCCTGCCTAGATATCTCTCTTAATTCAGGTTTTTTGTTATCTTCGTCATTATTATGGTTTTCCTCCGCCGCTTTTAATTGATAGTCTTCATGTTCTTTCAGGAAAGGATTCAGCTTCGTCAGCTATGATAATATAGACATTTTCATCAGACAATATTTTTGCTTGAAGATCTTTTGAATTTGCTTTCTTTTTGTATAGAAGCATCACTGTTTTGTGTTAAAAGGATCAAAGAGCTCATTGCTATAATAAGTCGGTTTAATTATCACTTAAAACCTCACTTTTAAAAATTATATGACACTATCTCATTTTATGATTTAGAGCATATAGGTTAAAAAAGGGTTAACGGGGAAGGAATTAAATCCACAAAAAAAGCGAGGCCCCCTTAAAATACTACTTGGTTAAATTCTGAAATTTCTTTTTATATAAAGATGTTTTGGCACTTAAAAAACGTCTTGTAACCTTAAAAGTAGAGAGTTTCCCCTTTTTTAAAGTGTCACAAAGCTCTGTTTTTTCGTATTTCCATACAGTGGCTGGGGGGAAATTCATAAAAACGACCCCTAACTTTTTGGCGAGTAAGCCAAACTTTTTAGGCGGAATTGAGGACGTCAACCCATAAGTAAACTGTAAAAAGTATCCTTGGACATTCTTTAAAATATCAAAAGATTCTTCAACAATTTTATCTTGGACGTCTTTAGGGATGGTAATCATTGGAATACCAGAAACTATAACCTTGATCTTTTGAGCCTCCTCTTTTGATAAAAGTGTGGTAAGGGAGGTCGCATCACCATGGATAACAGTGACTCCTGGTAAATGGTCTTTTAAAAAACTGCACATAGCAAGATCGAGTTCAACTACGATAATTTGCTCCGGCTTAATATTTGCCCGAAGCATGGCTTGGGTAAGGCGCCCGGTCCCTGGCCCTAATTCCAAGACTTTTTCATCTTCTTTTAAGTGAATATGTCCTGCTATAAAATCCCCTAAAAAGGGAGAGCTCGGCATAACAGATCCCAAAGATTTTGGGCTTTTCACCAGCTGTTTCATAAACAAAAGATTTTCTTGACGTTTTAACTTTTTAAAAGACGAAGTTGAGGGCATAACAGTATTTTTACTTCCTAAGCAACTTTGTAAAGTACATTGGTAAAGGAAGATGCTCTTTTTTGGTATCTCCAAACGAACCCTGGCGGCACATTAAACCATAAAGAGCAAACACGCGTTTGTTCCATGTCTTTTTGTGGTAGAAAGCTTAAAGGAGACCTTGGATTATAGGTCAGATGAAACAAATCCCCTCCTTCTTTTAAGCATTCAAAACAGGCGTTCACAATTTTTAGTCGTAAAGAAGGCTCCAGGTACATAAAAGGAATAGCGCTCACTATTTTCGTAACCCGGCCCTTCCACAAGGGTGGGATCAAGTCTTCAAGAAGGCAAGCGTCTCCTAAAACATGGGTATACGCAGGAAGTGTTTTTTGTAAAAAACCATGCATAACGAGATCAAGCTCAACTGTGATCAGTTGGTCTGGTCTTACACCTTGTTCGATTAACGCTCTTGTCCATCTTCCAGTGCCGGCGCCGATTTCAACAATTAAATCATCCTTAGTTGGATTAATAGCCCGTGCCCCTGCTTTTGCCAACCTCTTTGAAATAGGAGCAAGTGTCCCCAGCTGCATTGGAGCTTTTAACCATTGCTTGAAAAAAATTTTTGCTTCTTTTGCCTCAATATCTTTGTCGAGCATTAAGAAATCTTACTTTAAGATATTTTATTGTAGTATGCCAAAAATTAGCCTTAAAAGAAATGCCTTGTTAAGGTTGCAGCTTATAAAAAAAACCGACCATACGGCCGGCTTTTTTGTTTTGAACCAAAATCTCTTTAACGAGAGTAAAATTCGATAACCAAATGTGGTTCCATTTGAACTGGATAAGGAACATCTGCAAACTTAGGAGCGCGAATATATTTTGCTTTATAGCCTTTATCTTCAACTTCTAAATAGTCTGGAACGTCACGTTCATTTAATTGGATAGCTGTCATTACTGTTACGTTTTCACGCATAGAAGGGGCTAGCTCAATCATATCTCCGTCACGCACTTGATAGCTACCAAAGTTAAGGCGCTTTCCGTTAACGCGTACGTGGCCATGACTGACGATTTGACGGGCTCCAAACACTGTAGAAGCCAACTTCATGCGGTAAACCACGGAGTCCAAACGGCGTTCCAAAATTTCAATCAAATTCTCAGAAGTGTCACCACTGCGACGAACAGCTTCTTGATAAATTGCCCTAAATTGCTTTTCGCTAATTGAACCATAATAACCTTTGAGCTTTTGCTTAGCACGAAGCTGAACAGCATAGTCAGATGGCTTAGAGCGGTTTTGACCGTGTTGGCCTGGACCATAAGAACGTTTATTAAAAGGACTTTTTGCACGACCCCAAAGGTTTACACCTAAACGGCGATCGATTTTATGTTTTGCGTTGATGCGCTTTGTCATTCAGTAACCCTAACGTAGGTTGAAAAAATAAAAATTACCTCTTTGATACTATGTTTTAAAAGAAAAAACAACAAAATTTTAATATTCCCCCTTAAAAAACTAAAAAGGGCACATATTATTTTAGGAGAAATCTTAAGAGAAGCCCTCTAATAAAGGCCAGTCGATTTTCTTGACTTTCAAAAGCCTCCATGGTGCGGTATAAGTGTTTAAAATATGTTTAACTGAAACAATTCTCTATGAGCATCTTACCTGACCACTGGATTCGTGAAAGAGCCCTAAAAAATCAAATGATTCAACCCTTTATGGATCGTTTAGAAAGAGAAGGAGAAGATAAATCTCGGATTTTGTCGTATGGCTTATCCTCTTATGGATATGACGCAAGAGTTGCTCCAGATTTCAAAATATTCACAAACGTTGATAACGCTATTGTGGATCCTAAAAACTTTAGCCAATCAAGCTTTGTTACAAGACAAACAGACGTTTGTATTATCCCTCCTAATAGTTTTGCGCTTGGAAGAACTATTGAATACTTTAAAATCCCAAGAGATGTTTTAGTTATTTGCCTTGGAAAATCAACGTATGCTAGGTGTGGAATTATTGTAAATGTAACCCCTCTTGAACCAGAATGGGAAGGCCACGTTACCTTAGAATTTTCTAATACGACACCACTTCCTGCAAAAATCTATGCCAATGAAGGAATTTGTCAATTTTTATTTTTAAAAGCTGATTCTGCGTGTGAGGTATCTTATGCAGATAGAGGCGGCAAATACCAAGCTCAACAGGGCGTAACCTTACCAAGAATGTAGTAACCTTTAAAAAGGATTTAAAAAATGTGTAAATCTAGTAAGAAAATTATGATTTTTAGCCTGCTTTTGGCTTGTGGCGCGTACTTAAGCTATAGCAAGCTGTACCCTTTTTATGTGGCTGCAACTACTCGTGGAACGTCTGCTGTTTATGAGCCACTTAATAAAAAAATAGAAAGCTATTATAACAAGTTGTTTGTAAGATCGTCTGTCTATGAATTCTTAAGAAAAGCCTACTATACCTTTGGTATCCCTAAAAAAGGCGTTATTCATATAGGGGCCAGATATGCAGAAGAGCTGGACATTTATCAAAACTTTGAAATTTCAAATGTTTTATGGATCGAAGCAGATCCCGAATCAAAAGAGCTTTTAGAAAAAACTGTTGCAAAACATCAGGGATCAAAAGTTGCTTATTTTGCAGCAGCGGACGAAGAAGGTACAATTCTTTTAAGAAAGACCTCTAATGACGGGCATTCAAGCTCGATCTTAAAGCTTAAAAAACATCTAGATCACTATCCAGATATCACAGAAAGCAAACAAATCGAAGTTCCTAAAAAAAGAATGGACACCTATTTATCTTTTGAAGATAAACAAGCTTTCAATGTGATTGTTTTGGATATCCAAGGAGCAGAGCTCATAGCTCTTAAAGGGTGTGTTGAAACTTTAAAAACCACAGACGCCGTTATCGCAGAAGTGAACTATGACGAGCTTTACGAAGGCGCCGTTTTAGTAAGAGATCTGGATGATTTTATGAAATCTCAAGGATTTACGCGTGCAGACACCATCAGTATAGCGCCTTATACAGGGGATGCTTTGTATATAAAAGATGAGTTCTTTAAAAAGAAGATAAGCTAAAAATTCAAAGTTTTAGTGAGTTTATAAAAAAACCTCCAAAAGGAGGTTTTAAGTTCTTTACTTAGCTTTTTTAGCTTCGATACGCTCAACGATACGAGCGCTCTTACCTGTACGACCACGTAAGTAGTACAATTTTGCGCGACGAACGCGACCGCGACGAACGAGTTCTAAGCGAATATTAGGAGAGTATAAAGAAAACACACGCTCAACACCTTCGCCATAAGAAAGCTTACGCACGCGAAATGTTGAAGCAAGACCTTTGTTTTTACGGCCGATCACAACACCTTCGAAAGGCTGAACGCGCTCTCTGTCACCTTCGACAACTTTTACGTGCACACGTACAGTGTCTCCAGCTTGAAATGTTGGATATTCTTTACCTTCACAAAGTCTTTGACGTTGTTCTTCGTTGATTTGTTGTAACAAATTCATGATACATTTTCCTTTTGTTGACAAAAGACCTCCCATAAATCAGGACGCCTTTGTTGTGTTATAGTTTCTGCTTGCGTTTGACGCCATTGTTCTATTTTTTTATGGTCACCAGAGAGCAGTACATCCGGCACGACCTTTTCCTTCCAACTAGAAGGCCTCGTATAAAGAGGATACTCTAGTAAGGATACCTCAAAACTGTCTTGAGTTAAAGACTCTTGTTTACCAACAACCCCTGGGAGGATTCTGACAATCGTTTCAATCATTGCAAAAGCTGCAACATCGCCTCCACATAAGACAAAATCGCCTAAGCTAACTTCTTCTAAAGCATACTCTTGGATAACGCGTTCATCCAACCCTTCAAAACGTCCACATAAAAAAGTAACATCTTGACATGCTGCAAGCTCTTTAGCTTTTTGTTGCGTAAAGGTGGGGCCTCTTGGGCTTAAGTATAAAAGTTTTGTATTTGGAGCTTTTTGTAAAACCAAATCAAGCGAACGCCCAACCACATCAGGCCTCAAAACCATACCAGCTCCCCCTCCATAAGGCGTGTCATCCACACTTTTGTGACGGTCTGTTGCAAAGTCTCTTATATTGATAATATCAAGCTCCCAAATCCTTTTTTCAAGCGCTTTTCCTAAAAGAGAGTGAGAAAAAAGGCCTGGATAAAGTTCTGGAAGAAGGGTGACAATGCGCGCACACCAAGGAGAAGAAAGAGAGATCATGGAATTTTAAGACTACCTTTTTGACGTTCTTAAACGTATCAAATTTTTTTAAAAAAGTCAGCAGTTCTAACATAAAATAACCTCTCTTCAAAAATAAGAAGAGAGGCTGGGAGGAAGAGTCTGAATAGTATCTTAAAACTTTTTTTTAAGCAAGCGTTATTTTTAAGATTTTTCAAAAAAATTAACTCCAAAAAAACCACACTAAAAACACAGCTAGAGCCAAACGATAGAGCATAAAAATCAAAAAAGACCTTTTCTTTAAAAATTCCAGCAAAAAATGAATGGCTCCAAGCC
>DATDSS010000098.1:0-5868 GCA_035291245.1 Alphaproteobacteria bacterium
TAACTTGAAATGCCAGCAAGTGGCTTAGACTACAATAGGGTTTTACTGAAAATTTCAGGAGAGGCGCTTGCTTCTCCTGATCCTTTATCTAAGGCCCCCATGGGGCTTTCTCAAGAAATGCTCTTTAAAGTGGCAAGTGATATTAAAAAAGTCCATGATACCGGTGTTCAGGTTTGTTTAGTTGTGGGTGGTGGAAATATCTATAGAGGGGCAACAGGCTCAAGGGAACATGGAATCGACCGCGTTACGTCTGATTATATGGGGATGTTGGCCACCGTTATTAATGGAGCGGCTCTTCAAAATGCGTTGACACATGTGGGGCTAGATTGCAGGCTTATGTCAGCACTCCCTATTCCACAAATCGCAGAAACCTATATCCGTGAAAAAGCCCACCATCATTTGAACAAAGGACGCATTGTTTTGTTTGTAGCAGGTTGTGGTAACCCCTATTTTACTACAGATACTGCAGCAGCGTTAAGAGCTTCTGAGCTTAACTGTGATCTTCTTTTGAAAGCTACAAAAGTTGATGGCGTCTATACACACGATCCCATCAAACAACCTGAAGCTAAAAGATTTACAAGTTTAAAGTTTACACAAGTTCGTGAAGAGCGCTTAAACGTGATGGATCAAGCAGCTTTTGCGCTTTGTGATGAAAATACTATACCCATAGCAGTTTTTTCTGTTTATGAAGAAGATGGTTTTTATAAAGTCATTAGTAAAACCAATAACCACACCTTGATTACTTTTTAAAAAGTAAAAAGGTATAGAATGGAGAAAAAAATGGCAGATGCTCGCCTTGTTGATTACAATAAAAAAATGGCAACAGCTATAGAGGTGTTTTCAAAAGATTTAAATGGACTTAGAACTGGCCGTGCGTCTTCTAGTCTTTTAGATCCTATTAAAATTGAATCTTATGGCTCCTATATGCCTATTTCACAAATAGCCACTGTTTCTGTCCCAGAAGCTAGAATGCTTACTGTTCAAGTTTGGGATAGGGGGATGGTAAAGGCTGTTGAAAAAGCCCTACGTGAATCAGGCTTGGGCTTAAATCCAGCAGTTGATGGAAGCCTTATTCGTATTCCAATACCAGCTCTTAATGAAGAGCGTCGTCAAGAGCTTTGTAAAATTGCAGCAAAGTACGCTGAAGACACACGCATAAATGTCAGAAACGTTCGTCGTGATGGCATGGACAAGATTAAAAAAATGTTAAAAGATAAGGAAGTTTCTGAAGACGAACAAGACCGCTTGGAAAAAGAAGTTCAAAGTTTTACAGATGAAAATATCAAAAAAATTGACGATCTTTTGGCCGTTAAGCAAAAAGAAATTATGAACGTGTAGTTTTGAGCAAACAGAACTGTTAAATCCCCCACAAAAAGCGGGGGATTTTTTTAAGAATTTTTTCTTGAAACTCTATTTATACCTAAAGATACAACGTAACCTATAAAAGCCATCACAATGACGCATTGGCTTGCTGCTAGGTCAAGGTAATAAGCGCTAAAGAGCCCCCCTTGAAAACATATAAAAGAATAAAAAGAGCTGAAAATAAGCATTTCTTTAGGGTTTTTTGACCATAACACTGACCAAGCACTTGGTAGGAGCATCATCCCTGATACTAAAAGAACACCCACCAGTTTTAAAGTGAGACTAAGCACAAGAAGTAATAGAGCTATGAAGCAAAAATTGAAAGCTTTTGTGTTGAGGTTGTGAATGTGGGCTAAATCCTCATTGAGACTTGAGAGTAAGATAGCCCTGTAAAAATATTTTAAAAAGGCATAAACCCCTATCAACAAGCCAAACAGTACAAAAAGATCTGAAAAAGAAAGAAGTAAGAAATCTCCATAAAAAAGAGATTCAAGGTGCAAAGATGTGGGGTAAAGGCTTAATAGCATACCTCCAAGTCCAAGAGCACTTACGGCTATAAGATTTAACCATACATCCATTTTTAGTGAACTTTGTTTAAATAGTGACTTCATAGTGGAAAGCACGGCCAAAGAGCTTAAGGCAACCCCAAGTGCTAAAGGGAATTTGAACACATAGGCAATACTCATTCCTAAAAATGAGGCGTGACTTAAGCTATCGCTTAGCAAACTTTTTCTTTGCCAAAGTAATAAGCATCCAAGGGGGGCTAATATAAGAGAGATAAGCCCCCCTGCAAGAGAGAGTGAGGTGTAAAGGTCAAGAGTCATGGCAATGGTCGTGATGATGATGGTAGGGTTTAAAGGCAACAAATAAAGATTGATATAATTTATCGTTTTGAACGGTTTGAGGGCATCCTTGACAACACACGTGACCATTAATGCAAATGACGTGATCACTTTGCCCCATAACCACATGCAAATCGTGAGAGACTAATAAGATGCTGCTTCCTAAAAGTTCCTTAGCCTTTGTGATCAGCTCGTAAAGCTGCATTTGACCGATGACATCAATTCCTTGGGCTGGCTCATCTAAGATCAATAAGTTTGGCTTACCTAATAAAGCTTGCGCAAGTAAGACGCGCTGCATCTCACCTCCTGAAAGATGGTGCAGACTCTTGCGACTTAAGGAAGGGATATTTAGAGTATTCAAAAAATACTCTAAGTCTTGTGAAACCTTTTTTGGGTGGCAAAGATTTAAAAAATCTTGAACACATAAGGGTAAACATTGATTAAGTGTGATTTTTTGTGGCATGTAGCCTTTTATAAGCTCTTTTGAAAGATCAATGTAACCGCTGGTTGGTTTTAAAAAACCTAAAATTATTTTTAAAAGCGTGGTTTTTCCAGCGCCGTTTGGACCAATAAGTGTCGTAATTTTCCCTTTGGGAATATCAAAAGAAATATCTTTTAAAATATCAAGCTCATAAGGAGAATAGGTCTTAAAGCTAATGTTTTTTAAGCTTAAAAGAGTCACTTGATAAAGGCTCCTTTTATGGATTTAAAACCACATTTTTTGGTGGAGTCAAGGGGAATCGAACCCCTGACCTCTACAATGCCATTGTAGCGCTCTCCCAACTGAGCTATGACCCCAATATACTTTAAATTCATGGCATACTTTATGGTTTTTGGCAAGTGTCAATTTAAAAAAGGCTTAAAAACCAGTCTTTTAGGGTTCTAATCAAGGTGGGGTGAATTTTAATTGGCTTGTTTTTTAATTCTTTAGTGTGCTATGCAGTAAAAGTAATCAATTTCTTAGGGAAAAAGATATGGGTATGAGTTTTTCTCATCTGTTACTTTTGTTGGTTATTGTTTTGATCGTGTTTGGAGCTGGCAAACTACCCCATATAATGGGGGATTTGGCTAAGGGGGTTAGAGCCTTTAAAGACGGTTTAAAAGAGTCTCAAGCTGAAGACGCTAATCAAAAAGCCCTTTTAAACGATGATTCTAATACTAAAGATGCGGCTTAATGATAGACGTTGCTTTTTCTGAGTTTTTGTTTATTTTGTTTTTGGCTTTTTTGCTCATTGGTCCAAAAGAGCTCCCCGGACTTTTACGTAAGGTTGGTAAATGGTATGGCGTATTAAAGCGCTATAGAGACTCTTTAAAAGAACAGTTTGACCAGCTTGAGCATGAGATAGAAGAAATAAATGTAGATAGAAAAAACAAATAAATGTTAACTAAATTTTAACTAATGTCCTCTTAAATATGGGTTGACTTTAAGTATTAAAGATTCGTATAAGAGTTACTTCAATCAGTATAAAAGGAAAGGAAGGTTTATGTTCATTCAAACTGAAGAAACACCTAATCCTCAAGTGTTAAAATTTATTCCAGGTGATGTAGTTTTAACAGAAGGAACAGCTACTTTTACAAAAGGTGACGCGTGTGGTGCTTCGTCATTTGCAAAGAGGCTATTGGTCCTAGATGGTATAGAAAGCCTGTTTTTAGGAGCTGATTTTATTTCTGTTACTAAGCAAGAGGCTGTTGACTGGTACGTTTTAAAGCCAGATATTATTGGCCTTATAATGGAATATTTTGTTGCTAAAAAGCCATTGATTGATAATGGTTCTGACTTTCAAGATCGGCCTTTGAAAGAATTCACAGACCCATTATGTAAGCAAATTCAAGAGTTGATAGAAACACGTGTAAGGCCAGCCGTTGCCCAAGATGGCGGTGATATTGAGTTTGAGGATTTTAAAGAGGGTATTGTTTATTTAAAACTTTCTGGCGCTTGTCAGGGGTGTCCAAGTTCTACGATGACTTTAAAATCTGGTATTGAAAATATGTTAAAATATTATGTACCAGAGGTTGTAGAAGTCAGACAAATTCAGTAGGATATGATTATGATAAAAGTCGTATTCGCCTTTTTGGCTGTTTTTGGAAGTCTTCAGGCAAGTGGTCTTAAGAGCCCAAAAATCACAAGAAAAAAAATAACATCTTGTCAGCACGTTTGCTGCGAGCAAATTTTCGAAGAACAAGAAAAAGCCAAAGGTCTTCCGGAAGGGTTGTTGCAAGCTATTTCAAAGGTTGAGTCTAATTATTCACCCTTTGCTATTAATGCAAAAGGGAGAGCTTATTATTTTGATACCAAGCAAGAGGCAGCTGAGTTTATAAGGTCTTTAAGGTCGCAAGGCATTCAAAATATAAATATTGGTTATATGCAGCTTAATTATGCTTCGCATCGCGGGCAATTTTCATCTGAAGAGGAGATGCTTGAGCCAGAGTCTAACATCGCCTATGCCGCAAAACTTTTGAAAAAGCTTAGTAGTCGCCATGGTGTGGAAAAGGCCGTGAAGTTGTATCATTCACCTAATGAAAACCACCATAATCCCTATAAAAATAAGGTTTACTCTCATTGGGGGCAGATTAAAAGAAAACCCTCTTTTGGGAAATTAGAGGATAAAAAGGTGCAAAAAGTTTCTTTTAAAAAGCAGGTCAAAAAGCAAAACTTTGGCGCAAATATTCCTGAACAAAATCTTCAATTTGTCCAAGAGAGACAGAAATATGAACGCAAACCTTTGGGGGGGATTGGTTGGTCTGATAGGCAGTTAACAAATACGTTGTCTGGTTATCTGGTAACGCAAGGAGAATAAAAAAGGTAATCCTTTTTTAGGCTATTGTAAGTATTACTTTAGCTCTTTGCCCTTCGCATTATATAACGTTTTGGGTTCCACAAGGACTCCTTTATCATAGATTCCATAGGATGCAAGAATGCCGTTTTGATGATAGGTTACACTTTCTGCGGTTTGTAAATTATTTTTATATGCTTTCTTCTCGAAAAGGGCGCCTGAGGCGTAGTATGAGGAGCTTTCTCCTTGAAGAACACCATTTTGATAGAAGTTCTCTTGTAGGAGATTCGAAAACTCGTCAAAGCGTTTTTCAAATCCATCTAGTAAGCCGTCTTTATAATTTCTTGAGATCATCACGACCCCTGTTGGAAAGTACATTTCCTCGAGACCATTTTTGACCCCTTTTTGAAATATTGTTTTTGTATATAAAAAGCCATGCTGATAGGTATGAGTGGGGCCATCAAGCTCCCCATTGCAGTAGGATTGCTCTAATATCAGTTCCCCAAGTGGGTTAAAAAATTGGCAAAACTGCCCATCAGTTGTATGTAAAACATCATTCTTATAGTGTAAAACGCATTGAAGTATTCCCTCTTTTGTAAAAAACTCTTTGCTTGCGTGAGGCTGTATTTGGTTTGTGTCTGAGGATAAAGGCATTTTTTGCAACAACAATTTTAAGCTACTATGACAAGAGTAATCTTTATTGAAAGCATGGTTCAAGATCCAAATAGGAAAAGGCATTCAATCCTATGAGGTTTTCGCAAAAGTATAAAATTCTTCTAGACGAATTGGAAAACTTCGGCTAAATTAAATCAGCTACAGTCCCTGCTGTAGTTGCTTTTTTGTAGGAGTGTAGCTCAATTGGCTAGAGCGTCGGTCTCCAAAACCGAAGG
>DATDSS010000099.1:0-7088 GCA_035291245.1 Alphaproteobacteria bacterium
GCATGACGTTATTAAGGAATCAAGGACCCATAATTTGCACACCCCAGAAGTAAAAAACGGCCTTAGAATCGGAATGGTTTTATTTATTGCCTCAGAAGCAATGTTTTTTGTGGCATTTTTTTGGGCTTATTTTCATGCCTCAGCAGGTCCTGCTCATGAGGCTGGCTTTACGTGGCCTCCAAAAACTATTGAGCCAATTGACCCTTTTCATCTGCCCTATTTTAATACGTTATTGCTACTGTTGTCAGGCACCACTGTCACTTGGGCGCATCATGCCTTATTAGAAAACAACCTCAAAAACGTTTCAAAAGGGCTTGTTTTGACTATATTATTAGGAGCAAGCTTTACAGCTATTCAAGCTCTAGAATACGCCCACGCGGGATTTTCTATGAAAGATGGCATCTATCCTTCAACGTTTTATATGGCAACTGGATTTCATGGGCTCCATGTTATTATAGGAACTCTCTTTTTAGTAGTTTGTTTTTTCAGAACGTTTAAAAAAGACGACTTAACACCAAATGCGCATGTTGGGTTTGAAGCAGCTGCGTGGTATTGGCACTTTGTAGACGTTGTGTGGCTATTTTTGTTTGTTTTTATCTATTACCTTGGATTTCGAGCCTCTTAAAAAAATCCCCGCAACTAACGGGGAAATACCGACACAAGTCCTTTAATATTCTTTTGGTCAAACAGCTTTTTTATGTGGAAGCGTTACAACTTGGCCAATTTCTCCCCTTTTAAAGTCCTTAGACAGATGAGTTTGGGCACCTAAAAGATTTTTTAAATCTTCAATTAAACCTGAAACGTTTAGCTTCGTACCACAGGAAAAGACATCCACACACGCTGTTTCATGCTCTGGCCACGTGTGAATTGTAACATGGGATTCAGCAATCACCACAACACCGCTGGTCCCATGGGGGATAAATTCATGAAACGTAACTTGAACAACGGTGCCACCTGCTTTTTTCACAAGAGCTGGCATATGTTTTTCTAAGTCCCTACAACTATTAAATTCAAAGCTCTTACAGCCAAAAAAGTCTATTATCAGGTGATTTCCAAGATGCATATGTTTACGTTCCTATGAGTGTGATACTAAGATAAGAGAATTTTAGTAAAATTTTACCCTTCTGGGAAGAAAAAACTGCTCAAGAAAAAACTTCTCACGGGAGGAGCACGCAGCAATGCCGTTAAGTTTAGAAAAAATCATCAGGCCTTTTTCGAATACTTCCCCCCAGTGCCACCATTCCCTCCCTATCCCCCTGCGTTTTTCCCAATAAACCCCACATTCTTTGTGTGAAGCAATTCTCAACTCCCTCATGCTCTTTTAAAAATCCCTCCATCATCTTATTAAGCTTAAAACTCTCTCTACATCCTGCTGCCAAAACTCACAGCATTTTCTTAAACCCCGTCGGGTGGTTTTAAGAATATTTATATAAGGCAGACTAGAACTTAAAATTGCCCCAAATTCCAAAGAATGCTAACACTAAAGGAATAAGTATTTTTTAAAATTGGATTTTTATGTCTTATCAATATTGTTATGTAATGAAATCTCTCTCAAAGAGCTATGTTGGGGGAAAGCAAGTCTTAAAAGATATTTGGCTTTCTTTTTATCCAGGAGCTAAAATTGGCATCATTGGACCTAATGGATCTGGTAAATCAACACTGCTTAAGATTATGGCAGGTTTGGATAAGGACTACCAAGGAGAGGTCTGGGCTGCAGAAGGCGTCAAAGTTGGTTATCTACCTCAAGAACCACAACTTGATCCAAGCTTAAACGTTCTTGACAATATTTTAACAGGACTTAAGGAAACCAAAGGTCTTCTTGATCGTTTTGAAGCTATTAATGCAAAGTTTTTAGAGCCCCTTGAAGAAGATGAAATGAATGCGCTTTTAGCAGAGCAAGCAGATATTCAAGATAAAATCGATGCAGCAGATGCCTGGGATATAACTAGAAAAGTTGAAATTGCTATGGATGCCCTTCGTTGCCCCCCTAGTGAGGCTAGTGTTGAAAGCTTATCCGGTGGAGAAAAACGCCGTATCGCTCTTTGTAGGCTTCTTCTTCAAAAGCCAGACTTGTTGCTTTTAGACGAACCTACCAACCACTTAGACGCGGAGTCTGTGGCCTGGCTTGAAAGACATTTGCAAGAGTATTCAGGAACCATTGTTCTTATCACCCACGATCGTTACTTCCTTGATAATGTCGTTGGTTGGATCTTAGAACTTGACAGAAGTCAAGGTATACCATTCGAAGGAAATTATTCATCCTGGTTAGAGCAAAAGCAAAAACGCTTGGCAACTGAGCAAAAGCAAGAAACCTCTCGTCAAAAGCAATTAGAGCGAGAGCTTGAATGGATTCGTCAATCTCCCAAAGGTCGTCAAAGCAAAAGCAAAGCCCGTATCCAATCTTATGAAGAGTTATTATCAAAAGAACTTGATAAAGGTCAAGGCGATGGCTCTATCACTATTCCAGCAGGACCTAGGCTTGGAGACGTGGTCGTTGAGGGATCTCATATTAGTAAAGCCTTTGAAGATCGCTATTTAATTGATGATTTTAGCTTTAAACTTCCAAAAGGTGGAATTGTAGGGGTCATTGGTCCAAACGGGGCTGGTAAAACCACACTCTTTAAAATGCTTACAGGACAAGAAAAACCCGATAGCGGCAGTATTCGTGTTGGAGAAACAGTTGTTTTGGGGTATGTGGACCAATCAAGAGATGCTTTGGACTCTAATAAAACTATTTGGGAAGAAATCTCAGGAGGGCTAGATGAAATTGTTCTTGGAAAGCGCACCATGCCATCACGAGCTTATTGTGGGTTATTCAACTTTAAAGGTCCAGACCAACAAAAGAAAGTTGGCCTTTTATCAGGCGGTGAAAGAAACCGTGTTCACTTGGCAAAAATGTTAAAATCTGGGGCAAATGTGCTCTTGTTAGACGAACCAACTAACGACTTAGACGTTGAAACCTTAAGGTCTTTGGAAGAAGGGCTGTTGGATTTTGCAGGTTGTGCTATTGTAATCAGCCACGATCGTTTCTTTTTAGATAGAATTGCAACACACATTATGGCGTTTGAAGGAGACTCTCACGTAGAGTACTTTGAAGGCAACTTTCAATCTTATGAAGAAGATAAAAAAAGGCGTCTTGGCATTCAAGCAGATCAACCAACACGTGTGAAATATAAACCCTTAGCGCGGTAGAAGGTATTTTTATGACAAAAGACACCACAAAAGACGCGATTGTACCTTTTTATGTTTTATCAAACCAAGTACGCGGCCGTATGGTTGATTTAAGCGAGGTCTCTTTTGAGATCTTAGCGCCTCATAATTATCCCCCAGCTGTTAACTATGCGCTTTTAGAGCTCATGGCCTTAACGGCTGCTCTTTTAAATTGCTTTAAATTTGAAGGACAATTTACCGTTCAAATATCAGCAGATGGGCCCATTCGAATGCTCGTTGTGGATATGACAAGTGATGCCAAGATGAGAGCATGTGCCACTTTTGATAAAGAAGCTGTCGTTGCCTTAGATCCTCATAAAATAAGCGTTCAAGACCTTTTTAAAAGCGGGTATTTAGCTTTTACAATCGATCCAGGTCGAGAAGGAATGGACAGATATCAAGGCGTAGTTGCCCTTGAGGGAGAAACCTTAAGCGACTGTTTAAATCATTTCTTTAGACAGTCTGAGCAACTTGAAACAGCGTTTAAAGTAACGCAGATGGAACATACGGTGCGTTGTTTAATGTTGCAACGCTTGGCACTTGACCCTAATACGACAGAGGTTGAAAAAGATCTTGCCAGAGAAGAATGGGTGCATGCTATGGCTGTTCTTGGAACTGTTAAAAATTCTGAACTCTTGCAAGACGACGCTGCAACTCTTACTCGTAAACTCTTTTGGGAAAAAGGTGTGGTCGTTAATCCTTCTATTCCTATTCATAGCTATTGCAGATGTTCCCATGACAGGCTTTTAGAAACTTTAAAAACTTTTAAACAAGAAAATTTAATGCCTCTTGCCAAAAATGGTGTTATTGATGCTGTGTGTGATTTTTGTTCTAAAAAATATACCTATAATCTTTTGGACTTAATCGCGCCAGAAGGTGGGAAGCAGTAGCACAAGAACCCCTAAAAGCTCTAGACGGCCTAAGATCATGCCTGCCATCATAATCATCTTGGCACCATCATTTAGGTCGCCTGGAGAGGCTGTTGGTCCAAATCCCCCAAACCCGATTCCCAAGTTTCCAAGACACACATTTGCCCCAGACAAAGCACTCAGCATATCAAGCCCACACAAACCTAATAAGACGCTTAAAACCAGATAAATAAAACCGTATAAGCTAAAAAATGTAAAAACTGAAATAGCAACAGAGGTTTCGATTTTTTGTCCCTGGTATAAAGGGATGTAAACACCGTGTGGACGCCTTAACTGTCGTAAATGAGATTTAACAATTTCAAATAAAATTTGAAAACGGAATATTTTAATACCGCCTGTTGTAGACCCAGTACAGCCCCCTATAAAACTTAACATGAAAAAAATTGTATTGGAAAATCCCCCCCACTTATCATAGTCGTTTAAGGTAAATCCCGTGGTTGTAATAAAAGAAACGACCATAAAGAAACTTTTTCTAAAGCTTTCAAAAAAATCTAAGGGGTGATTCATAAACCGCCAACACGTAATAAGAACTGTTGCAACTAAAACGATTACTAAGTAATCACGCAATTGCGCATCTTTTAAGACGCTTTTAAAGTCCTTATGCCAAAGCTTTACAAACAGTAAAAGAGTGCTACCTCCTAAAAGCATAAAAAACCCAATGGTCCATTCAATAGCAGGCGATTTAAAGTGCCCAATAGAAGCCCCATAAGTAGACAGCCCCCCTGTTGAAAGAGTAGACAGCGCATGGCAAAGGGCATCAAACCCATTCATACCAGCAAGTCTTAAAAAAAACCAACAACAAAAAGTTAATCCAGCATAAGTTATCATAATTGCTTTGGCAATTTGTGTGACTTTTGGCAAAATTTTCTCTGATCTATCGGAGAACTCACTTCTAAAAAGCTGCATGCCGCCGATTTTTAAAATCGGGAGAACGGTCATGGCCATCACGATAATCCCGATGCCGCCAAGCCATTGAAGAAGTGCCCTCCATAAAAATATCCCCTTAGATACTTTATCAAAGCGACTAAAGATAGATTCCCCAGTTGTGGTAAGGGCAGACGTAGACTCAAATAAGGCATCCAAAAAACCTAAGCCCGGCTTGGATAATGAAAAAGGAAAAGAGGCGAAAAAACAAATACTCACCCAGCTCAACGTCGTGAGCAAAAATGCTTCTCTTACCTTTATTTCGACTTTGCCCTTCGGTTTGTTAGCAAGAACAAGAGCCCCACCTGTAAAACCTGTTAAAAAAATACTGCTTAGAAATGCAGACGAGGACTTTGCTTTCCAAAAGACGAGTTCACTTAAAAAAGGTATTACCATTGCACAGGCAATAATGCTAAGTAAAATCCCTATAATATAAAAAATGCTTTTAAAAGCTATCATAACTTATTAATAAAGCCTTTAAGCCTTTGTTTCTTAGACAAAAATACAACTTAATAGGATTTTTAGCAAAATAAAAAGACATTCCTACTTACCATCCCACTTAAATTACTACCCCCCCAAAAAGAGAGGTTTGGAGTGTCAAGCTGAGAGTGCTCTTGATGGTTTTGGTGGGCTTATTGGGAAAAATGCATGTGCATAGGGAGGCGAGAATGCACGGGGGCGAGAATGCACGGGGAGAGCAAAATCCCGCCTGTTTCCTTAACCCTTTATTAAGAAGATTGCGCTATTTTTAGAACTGGCGGTGAGGAAGACTGGCTTCTTGGTCAGTCCTTGACAAGCTCTTGGGGTGAGATTTATTAATGATATTTTAAAAGTTGATCACTTTTAAGACTTTATTAGTAAATTGAGCTTAAAACAATAATAAATAACGAAAGAGCAACTCTTAAAGGCGAGATTTTGAAGCAGGTTACCCAAGAACTATAAGTTGTGTGCGTGATAGGCAAGGGTGGGCGCCTTCACATGGGACTTTAAAACCACGAGAAAATCTGAAGAAGACCTAAGAGGAAACATAAAAAATTCAAGAGAAATCCTAGGGTTTTTAAAGGTTTTGGTTTGATAAGTCCAATCTCGATTTCCCGTGAAAAATCGCGCTTTTGTGCTTTTTGAACTAAAAAATTGAGGTGGGACCTACTATTATTGATGAGGATATGGACGGGGCCCAAAAAGCGATGCCCTGAATAAAAGGGCGAAAAATGTTTGAGTCGTGAAAATCCCCGATACTCTGTGTACTGGGCGAAGAGCGAAATCCCCTTAATGAAATCCCCTTAATGAAATCCCCTTAATGAAATCCCTCCTAGAATAAAACCCGCATTCTCGCCCCCACGTAAAACCCTCAATAATCCCCCCTCAAGCATGCCCCCCCAAGAAATCCCTGCTATTAAAGCTAAATCTGCTGCACCAGAAAAATTCCTGTGGGGGGGTAAGCTGAGTTAGTTACTTTTCCCTGACAAGTTTCTTATTTTGCTCTAATATTTTCTTAATGCCTCGTGATAGTTTTTAAAAAATAATGGATAAAGATTTTAAAGCGCTTTTATTGCAAGAGGGATTTTTAAGCCCTCAAGAAATAGAGTTCCTATTTCAAAAAAGTTATGACATAACCGTGGCAACCCATATGATTGAAAATGCAATTGGGTATTTTCCAATGCCCCTTGGATTGGTAACAAACTTTAAGGTCAACGAAAAATCCTATACCCTTCCCATTGTAACAGAAGAAACGTCCGTTGTGGCAGCCCTTCAAAAAACAGCCTTTTGGGTAAGTAAAAACGGCTTTATAACAGCTAGTACTCAAGAAAACAATAGCATTATTGGGCAACTCCACCTCCCTCAGGTAAAAGATCTTAAAAAACTTACAGATTTTATAGAATCCCAAAAACAATCCTTAATTCAAAGCTTAAACGAAGGACCTTGTAAGTCTATGGCTACTCGAGGAGGAGGCGTTCAAGAGCTAGAGTTTAGAGTTCTTGAACAAGGTAATCCTTATAGTATTTGTGTTGTTCATCTGTTTTT
>DATDSS010000100.1:0-11373 GCA_035291245.1 Alphaproteobacteria bacterium
GTCATTATCGAAGACGATCTAGAAAACCTTACACTAAGTGGCAAAGTAGTAATGCATCCAAATTTGTTAGGACTTAACCGAATGCCATTGGTCCATATCCCCCCCTCCATAACATTAGGGCCTACCTCAATTTTTTTAGTAATAAAAACGAAAAAACAACTTTCACGGGAAATAGAAAATTGGATTTATTAAACCAAAATTCGCCCATTTAGCAAATCTCAGCACTTTTTTAAAAAAGAAGGTGAGTCATGAGTTAAAAATCTTGAAAAGTAACAAAAATTAAAGGTAAATCTGGCTTCAGTAATATAACTACTAGCCAGAAAGATTTGGAAAATCTTGAAAGTTTATGTCTGGATAATGTCGATAAACATAGTGTTGATAAGTTTATTAAAGAAGAAAAATACGAGAAACTATCTTCTTTCTCTTTGAGAAATATAGGAAATAATATTCCAACAAGAACTGAATCAGACATTCTCACTGACGATGACAAAGGAAAAATCATTAACAATCTTTCTTTTCAACAAAATTTAAAAAGTATTGATTTATCTGGAAATAACCTCTCTTTTTCTACTAAACTGTTATATTTATCTAAGTTGACCCGTTTAAGCTCGATTGTTTTGAAAGACTGCAATTTAACTTCGACAAATAACGAAAATTTCCTTTTGTTTGGTTATAGTAATTTTAATTTTGTTAAGAGCTTAGATGTTTCTAACAATAACCTTGGCGTATCTGGGGCAGAGAAACTTTTAAATAAATTTGGCTCATGGATGCCAAATCTCAAAGAACTTAATTTAACGAACACAGGGCTAACACTCAATGATTTAGAAAATGAATTTTATGTGGTTATTGAAAAAGTTTTAGATAAAGATATAGAGATAAATGTTTATCATTCATCGTTAGAAAGAAAAACAGCAGAATCCGTTATTAGCGGTCTTAATGAACATTCAAAAAAAGTGAATTCAAAGATTAATTTTATTTTTAGATCGCCTAAAGAAATACAAGAAGATAGTATGGAAGAAGATAATGACTCATCCTGCTACAAAAAATTTAAAGAAATAACAAAACTTGATACAGCAACCTGGGGAAATGAGATACCTCAAGCCCAAGAAGATGAAAATAAGATGAAAGATGAGTAGAGGTTAATAGCTTTGTTCATCTGCGATACCTATCCTCCTGTTGTTTAGGCACTTAACCGTTGGGGCTCTTTGTTTAGGATCCCTAATTTTTCTCTTTCAATAGATCTCATTACCAAAAAACTTAAAAGTGAAAGGGTTGAAAACCAAAAATAGTGATAACTAAACGTGTCAAAAGATAAATCTTTCATCAACGTAATGGTAAGGGTGCTTACAACGCCAACTCCCAAGGAAAAGGAAACAGAAATAGCGCGTTGTCTGGTACTTTTGGAAAATAACAATTGGTAATAGTTGTGTTGTGTCCCTGATTGAAAGGCCATTAAAAAGGTAAGACCAATTACTTCTAAAAGCAGCATCTCAAACGAAAGATGCGAAATTGAAAACATAAAAACAGGAAAGCTTGCCATTAATCCCAGCATTCCAAGCTTTAAAACTTTCTCACCACTTTTAAAAAATTTTGTAATGCGCCCCGTAAAAAGGCAAAAGAACGCCATACACAGCATCATAAAGACGGCTAAAAGATCAGATTGAAAAGGGGAAAAGGTCCCGACTCCTTTAAGCTTTGGACCAATTACCACAAAAGCAAAATACGCCATACAAGAGGACTGTCCCCCTACTAAAAAAATTAAAAAACACTTTTTTAAAGACGCAAGATCCCAATGAAAGGCAGGGGCTGTTTCTTGAACGCTTTTTGTTGGGCTTGAGTGGCTTCTCATTAAAAAAGCGCTTAAACCAATGGTCGAACCTAAGATAAATCCAACCCTCCAAAACCAAGGAGGAAGAAAATTATGTTGCACAAGAAAAGAGAATAAAAGTGCTAAAAACATCCCAAAAAATGCAGCAGAAGTTACTAGGCCGCTTACAAACCAACCACTATTGGGGTTTTTTTCAATAGCAAAAATAGCAGCGGTGTTGTATTCCCCTCCCGCTGAAAGGCCTTGCACAACACGCGTTAATATAATAACAACCCCCGCTAAGGAGCCCAAAGTCTCAAATCCCGGCAAAAATCCAACCGTTAATGTTGAAAGTGTCATAAAAGCCACTGATAGCTGTAGGGATAATAACCTGCTATAGCGATCACCAATATATCCAAATAAAAGACTCCCAAGAGGTCTGCAAACCAAAGATAAACAAAAAGCCAAAAGCGGCATCCCAAGTGCATTGTGGTCTGGAGCAAAAAATGCATGACCAATTTGCAGCGTTAGCGCCCCAAAGAGCGTGTAGTCAAAAAACTCAAGACCGTTGGATAAATAAACCGAGGCCACAACGCGTTTATCAAGAGAAGATTTGGATGAAGTCAACATGAAAGTCTGTGCTTAAAAAAGTAACTTCTTAAAGCTTGTCAAAAATAAAAGATTCTTGCAAGAAAATTAGCCTGGATTTTAGATAACCTTTAATAAAGAGCTGACCAAGACAATTCACGTCGTAAAAAATGCCCTTTTCTAAATCACATGGCCGCCCTATACTGTAAAAGTTAATTAACTTTATTTAAAAAGAGCACAATCATGTCACAACTTACGCTTGTTTTGATTACTGGCTTATTAAGCATTTTTGCAAGTTCCTTTGCAGCTCCTGTAAGCGACGAAAAGACAAAACAACAAACTCAATCACAAACTGTTCAAGAAAGTGATGACGAGGAAGAAGAAGAGGAAGAAGACGAAGAATAAGACTTATTCTATCGCCTGTTTTTCTAAAAGCTGCAGAGTTTCAAATGATTCTGCAGCTTTTTTATTTTCCAGCTGGATCTTTAAAAAAAGCTCTTTTCGTAAAACTTGGTTAGCGTCAGGGTGAATGATACCAAGCTTAATAGTTTTTTTACCAATTTCTTGGATGCAAATCTCGATTTTCCCATCGATTACGATACTTTCTCCAACTTTTCTATTTAAAAAAAGCATAACAATCCTAACCAGAGAGCATTTGATTTTAAATTTAGCAAAATTTTAATAATTTATTAAGAATTATTCACCATACTAAAAGTGAAAAGTACCATTAGGAATAGAAATAACCGATGTTTGCTAATTCTTTTTTTAAGCTTATGGAGCAAAAAATCGCTTGGCTTTCTCAAAAAAGCCAATTAATCAGCGACAATATTGCCAAAAGCGATATGCCAAATGCAACCCGAACAGAAATTAAACCGTTTGAGCAGTTGGTTAACTTGAGTTCGTCAAATCCTGTTTTATCCGTTGCTAAGGGGACAGATCCTAGATCCATTCAAAAAACTCAAGACCCAATAATGCGGGAATGGGAAATTATGGATTTAACTGAAACGTCTAATGAATATCAAGCTTTAACAGCGCTTTATAAAAAAAATTTAAACCTTATCAGGCAAGTTACTGGCAGGTCTTAAAACATGGGTATTATACATGAAACCAGTTAGCTTTTTTAAAAATAAAATGTCTTCTTTGGCATCCCCTCTTCTTAAGTCGATGATGGAGTCATCAGCTGGTATGAAAGCACAAGCTGATAGACTTTTGGTTATCTCTCAAAACTTAGCAAACGCAGGGACAAAAGCTCCAAGCCCAGGTGTGAAACCTTATCAGCGTAAGCGTGTATCGTTCATCTCAGAATTAGATAAAAAATCAGGCGTCCATTTGGTAAAAAGTACTTTGATAGAACCTGATGCGTCCCCATTTCCAAGAACCTATGATCCAGGAGATCCAGGCGCTGATAAAGATGGCTTTGTAGAAGAAAGTAATGTTAAACCGATGACGGAACTTACCGACATGAGAGAAGCTGCACGAAGTCACGAAGCAAACCTTAGAGCTTATGAAAAAGCAATGGCTATGCTTCAAGATACTATTGGCCTGTTAAAGTCTTAAAAACGAAGGAGTCCTGTTTATGAATATCAATAATCCCTATGGTTTTGGGCAAAAAGCAACACCCACAGCTGGTAAAAATATTTTCTCTCCTTCTATTGCGGAACCAAAAGCACATGCGGCTTCTAAGCCAAGCGAGGTAAAAAAGGCTTTTGAAGCGGGGTTTGACGCTTTAAAGGAAATAGGAAAAAAATCTGATGATGCTACAAAAAACTTTGCAAACGGTATGGGAAACGTGACACAAGTAGCTTTTGATACAGCTACGTGGCATGCTTTAATTGAAGTCAGTGCTGCCACCCAACAAAAAATAGTAGGCGCTGTGGATCAAATTATGAAAACTCCTTTGTAAGCCATTTTTTTGAGATACTCGTAACAAAGTTCACAGATGTATTAGTTTTTATACTTGACTATTTTAGTAGGAATTCGTATCTCTTATAAGTAAAGTAAAAATACTTAAAGCAGGGCCTTTGTAAGTGAAGCTGAGCACAAAATCCAGATACGCTGTTATGGCTATGGTTGAGCTTGCAAATCATGATAACTCCAGCAAAGAACCAATCTCTTTAACGGTGCTTGCTAAAAAAGAAGAGCTACCATTAGCCTATCTGGAACAGCTTTTTTCAATGCTTAAGAAAAAGAACTTGGTTCAAAGCCAAAGAGGCGCAACAGGAGGCTATGTTTTAGGGAGTAAGGCAAGTGCTATTTCCATTTTGGATATTATCCAAGCCGTTGACAGGCCCGTAAAAGTAACCAGATGCATGACAAAAGAAGGGGCTTGTCAAAAAAATGGGCCTTGCACAGCCCATGCTTTGTGGGATGAGCTGGGCTTTGTAATTCAAAACTTTTTAAAAACTGTTACCTTAGAAGATGTGGCTTTAAAAAAAGTGGCTGGTATGGGAAGGTTTTTAACGGTTAAAGCCCCTAAAGAAGGAGAAAAATATGCTCCTTTACGCTGACTACAACGCAACCACCCCTCTTTTAAAGGAAGCAAAAGACTCTATGGTTCAAGCTATGGGGGTTCTGGGAAATCCCTCTTCTATTCATGGTTATGGAAGGGCTGCTCGGCATCTTTTAGAAAACGCTCGTGAAACGGTTGCCTCTTTCTTTAAAAGAAAAACACAAGAGTCCCTCTTTACAAGTGGGGCAAGTGAGGCCAATAACCACATTTTAATGGCTTTTGAAGGATCTTTGATTACAAGTGCGCTTGAACATGATTCGGTGTTTATGGCAGCCTCTGACGCGCAGCTTGTTCAAGCAAGCTCAGACGGGGGAATCGATCTAAGTCATTTAGAAGATCTTTTAAAAAAGGCTCCTTCTAAGACTTTAGTAAGTCTTATGGCTGTGCAAAATGAAACGGGCATTATTTTTCCAGTAGAAAAAATAGCCCATCTTTGCAAGACTCATGGTGCACTCTTTCATTGTGATGCCACCCAAGCACTTGGCAAAATACAGATTAACTTTGAAGATGTAGATTTCATCACGTGTTCTGCTCATAAGATTGGTGGCCCAGCTGGAGTTGGGGCTTTGGTTTTTAAAGAAAAGCTTCCCTTAAAGCCTTTTATAAAAGGGGGCGCTCAAGAGCACTATAAGAGAGCAGGAACTCAAAATTTAATCGGTATTGCTGGTTTTAAAGAGGCCTTATCGCTTTGTGATCCCAAAAAGTATGAAAATATTAGACTTTTAAAAGAATCCTTAGAAGAAAAGCTTTTAGAAATCACCCCAAAAGCTGAAATTTACGGGAAAAACTTAAATCGTGTTGCCAATACGATTTGTATAAGCCTACCTGGTGTAAAAAGTGAAACACAAGTGATGACGTTTGATTTAAAGGGCGTAGCAATAGGTTCAGGCTCTGCATGTTCTTCTGGAAAAATCAAAAAGTCCCGCGTTTTAGAAGCTATGCGTGTCCCCTTAGAAAAAAGCAGCTGCTCTATAAGGCTTAGTTTTGGACCAAACCTAACGACCCAAGATTGTGATTTGATTGAAAGCATTTGGGCAGATCTATCTAAAAAAGGAAAAAATTCATGAGTGCTCAATTTTATTTTGACTATCAAGCAACAACCCCTTGTGATCCAAAGGTTGTGGAAAAGATGCTCCCCTATTTTTGTAAAGTCTTTGGCAATCCCCATTCTAAAAGCCATAGCTTTGGTTGGACAGCAGAAGAAGCTGTTGAAAAAGCAAGAGAAAACGTAGCCTCTATCATTGGCGCAGACAGTCGCGAGATTATTTTTACAAGTGGCGCAACAGAGTCTAATAACCTCACGTTAAAAGGAGTTTTAGAATTTTATAAAGACAAGAAAAATCACTTGATAACCTGCGTCACAGAACACAAGTGTGTTTTAGAATCCGCAAGATATTTGCAATCCCAAGGCGTCGATGTAACATTTCTTCCTGTAAAACCAAATGGTCAGGTGGATTTAGATACTTTAAAAAACGCTATTAAAGAAGAAACAGCCCTTGTGTCCATAATGGCCGTTAATAATGAGGTTGGTGTTATTCAGCCCTTAAAAGAAATTGGTGCTATTTGTAAAGAAAAGGGCGTTTTTTTTCATACAGATGCCGCTCAAGCTATTGGTAAAATCCCCTTAGACGTCAATGAAATGGGCATAGACCTTTTAAGTATTTCGGGACATAAAATTTATGGACCAAAAGGAATAGGCGCACTTTACATAAGAAGAAAAGACCCACGCGTAAGACTTAAAGCTCAACTTCATGGGGGCTCTCAAGAGAGAGGCTTTAGATCAGGCACTCTTTCCCCTGCCCTTTGTGTAGGATTAGGAGAAGCTTGCTTGATTGCAAAAGAGTCCTTTGAAAAAGATATCCCCGCGTTAAGGGATCTTACAAATTATTTAAAAGATAGAATTTTTTCAAATCTTACCCATATTCACTTAAATGGTGATGCGTTCAACCGCGTGCCTGGAAACCTGAATATCAGCTTTTTAGGAGTTGAAGGAGAAGGCCTGTTAGGTAGACTTAAAGAATTTGCCTTAAGTTCAGGCTCAGCTTGCACGTCTTCTTCTCTTGAGCCTAGCTATGTCTTAAGAGCTTTGGGGTTAAGTGAGGATATAGCCCATACGTCCATTCGTTTTGGATTAGGACGGTTTACCAAAAAAGAAGAAGTAGATTATCTTATCGAAAAGCTTATAAAAGCTGTAACCGAACTAAGAGCCTTAAGCCCTCTTTGGGAGATGATTCAAGAAGGCGTTGATTTAAACACTATTGAGTGGAACGACCATTAATAAAGGAGTAAAAAAATGGCATACGGTACAAAAGTCTTAGATCATTTCGAAAACCCCAGAAATGTCGGATCTTTGGATAAAGAATCTAAAGATGTCGGAACAGGTATGGTTGGAGCGCCTGCTTGTGGGGATGTGATGAAGCTTCAAATTAAAGTTGACGAAGAAGGACGCATCGAAGAAGCAAAATTCAAAACCTTTGGCTGTTTTGCTGCAATTGCGTCGAGCTCTCTTGCTACAGAATGGCTGAAAGGCAGAACTCTTGAAGAGGCTACAAAAATCAAAAATTCTGAAATTGCGTCGCATTTGGCACTCCCCCCTGTTAAAATTCACTGTTCAGTTTTAGCAGAAGAAGCAATTAAAAAAGCCATTGAGGACTATAAGTCCAAACAAGGATAGCTTGTAACCAACACAAAGGATTCTTAAAGAAAAATGATACCTCTTGATATTACGCCAAAAGCACAAGAACAAATAAAAAAGCTTATACAAAATCGAACAGATTCGTGTACAGGCCTTCGTATTTCCCTTAAAACTAAGGGATGCTCGGGCCTTTCTTATTCTTTGGAGTTTGCAAAAGAGGCTCAAGCCTTTGATGAAATCATCGACTTTCAAGACTTTAAAGTATTCATTGATCCAAAGGCTTTGATATTTATTCTTGGAACACAGATGGATTTTATTGAAGAAACGTTGCAAACTGGATTTACCTTTAAAAATCCAAATGAAAAGGGACGTTGTGGTTGCGGAAAGTCTTTCCATGTTTGAAAATAAAGTAAATCCATTTGATATTTTTGAATTAGAGCCCTCTTACGAGCTTAATCTACAAGAGTTGGATAAAAGATACTTTGCTCTGCAAGAACAGGTCCATCCTGATAAGTTGGCTAAAACGGATTCCTTTACAAAGCTTCAAGCGCAACTTCTTTCAGGCGCTTTTAACGAAGCTTATGAGATTTTAAAACATCCTTTGCATCGTGCAAAAGCTTATCTAGAGGTCTTGGGAGTAGATCTTCCCGATCAAGAAACTTTTAACGCTAGTGATGACCTTTTAATGGACATTATGGCGCTTCAAGAAAAACTAAAAACCTTAGAAGCTCCAAAAGATATCAGAGACTTTGAAACAGAGATAACTTTAAAATTTAAAGAAGCTCTTTCCAACCTTTTTGAAAAAAAAGACGTAAAATTTTGGATTCAAGCGATCTATTATTGGAAGATTTTAACCCTGGTATTTGAACGCCTGAAAGCCTTATCAACCTTTCATTGTGTTTAAGATGCAAAGGGGGCTTGTTCATAAAGCAATCCTCATTCTCAAAAATTTGTTTCAAAATCAACCGCTTTGATCCCTTAATTTAAGTCTCATGTCATGTGAATTTATATAAAACCAATAAAACTTCTTGACAGACGAGCCAAGGTCTAGTAAAAAATAGACAGGATAGGAAGGATGGCCGAGTGGTTAAAGGCAGCAGACTGTAAATCTGCCGACGCAAGTCTACGTAGGTTCAAATCCTGCTCCTTCCACCATCCAATGGTAAGCGGGTGTAGCATAGTGGTAATGCTCCAGCCTTCCAAGCTGATTAGGAGGGTTCGATTCCCTTCACCCGCTCCACTTTTTCTCCCCCCCTTTTTCTTCACAAAAATGTTGACACCAGCCAAAAATACCTTAAAAATTTCCCCATTATTGCTTATTTTTTTAGGGATTTAACTTATGGCAAAAGAAAAGTTTTCGAGGAATAAACCTCACTGTAACATCGGAACAATTGGTCACGTTGACCACGGAAAAACTTCCCTGACAGCAGCTATTACAAAAGTTTTAGCAGAAACAGGTGGAGCAACCTTTACAGCGTATGACCAAATCGACAAAGCTCCAGAAGAAAGAGCGCGTGGTATTACCATTAACACCGCTCACGTTGAATATGAAACAGAAAAGCGCCACTATGCGCACGTTGACTGTCCTGGACACGCAGACTATGTAAAAAACATGATCACGGGTGCTGCTCAAATGGATGGTGGAATCTTGGTTGTGTCTGCTGCTGACGGCCCTATGCCACAGACACGTGAACACATTTTGCTTGCTCGTCAAGTTGGTGTGCCAGCACTTGTTGTTTTCATGAACAAGTGTGATCAAGTGGACGATCCTGAGCTTTTGGACTTAGTTGAACTTGAAATTCGTGAACTTTTAAGTTCCTATAATTTCCCAGGAGATGATATTCCAATTATTCGTGGATCAGCTCTTTGTGCGCTTAACGATTCTGACACAAAGCTTGGCCGTGAGGCTGTTTTGGAATTGATGCGTCAAGTGGATGCTTATATTCCTCAACCAGAGCGTCCAAAAGACAAGCCATTTTTGATGCCAATTGAAGACGTGTTTTCAATTTCTGGTCGTGGAACTGTTGTGACTGGTCGTGTGGAACGTGGTGTTGTAAAAACAGGAGAAGAAATTGAAATCGTTGGTATTCGTCCAACTATTAAGACTGTTGTAACAGGCGTTGAAATGTTTAGAAAGTTGCTTGATCAAGGTGAAGCAGGTGATAACATTGGAGCACTTTTACGCGGTACAAAGCGTGAAGACGTTGAACGTGGACAAGTCTTAGCAGCGCCTGCTTCGATTAAACCACATACAACATTTACCTCTGAAATCTATGTGTTAACAAAAGAAGAAGGTGGACGTCACACCCCGTTTTTTGCGAACTATCGCCCACAATTTTATTTCCGTACAACAGACGTCACTGGAACTGTAAGACTTCCAGATGGTACAGAAATGGTGATGCCAGGGGATAACATCTCTATGGAAATCGAACTTATTGCTCCAATTGCTATGGAAGAAGGTCTTCGCTTTGCTATTCGTGAAGGTGGGCGTACCGTAGGTGCTGGCGTTGTTGCAAAAATCTTGAAATAAGAAGTTTTACAAGCTTTAAAAAAGAGGGCCCTAAACGGGCCTTTTTTTATGGGGTATCTTTAACCAACATCTTTATCTTGAGTTACGACATCTAAGTCAGAAAAGACTTTGTTTTTGTGTTTTTTGTGAAGATTTTTGAAATTGTTATAGCCTCAAAAGTTCGCAACCTGCTAGTATCCAACACTATGGAAATAAAGCCCATAAGAAGGGGCAGTCGGACCTGAAATAGTTCTGTCTTTTTTTTCTAAAAGATCACAAATATAAGAAGGCTCACACCTTTTTTTCCCCACTTGAACAAGTGTCCCTACCATAATTCTTACTTGATTATGAAGGAAGGATTTGGATTGAATCTCAAGTTTGATAATATCTTTTTCTTGAGTGATCGTTAGGTCATCCAATGTCCTAATAGCGTTTGGGGATTGACAATGAGCTGACCTAAAGCTTGAAAAATCGTGAGTTCCTAAAAAATTTAAAGCAGCTTGTTTCATAAGATCTGTGTCAAGAGGGGCAATCACGTGCCACATCCTGTTGGCATAAAGTGGGCTAGAGGACCTTCTGTTTAAAATCAAATATTCATAGCGGCGCCATTTTGCACTAAAGCGGGCGTGAAACGTTTTATTTACTTCCTCACAGGCTATAACACAAACACCTTTTTCTTTTATGAAATGATTAAGGGCTTGTTTCATTTTAAAATCGCTTAACGATGTTGAGCATTCAAAATGAGACACTTGACCAAAGGCATGCACCCCACTATCGGTACGCCCTGCTGAGTGGAGCGTTATTCTTTGTGAGGTTGCTTTAAATGCCGCTTCTTCGATGGTTTGTTGGACTGTTTTTACACCATTTTGACGTTGGAGGCCGCAAAAACAAGTGCCATCGTACTCTAAGGTAAGCTTAAAACGTTTCATTTTTTTAAAATCACCTAAGCGCTGCTATAGCTTTTTCAATTCTTGCGCACGCTTCTAGCAAAAGCTCTAAAGAAGTTGCATAAGAAATACGAAAATAAGGAGATAGCCCAAAAGCCTGCCCATGAACGACTGCAACATCAGCAAAGTCTAAGAAGTAAGTTGCCACATCTTTATCAGTTTGTAAGATTCCTCCAGAAGGTGTGGTTTTATTTAAAAGCCCCTCACAAGAGATATAAAGATAAAAGGCGCCCTTGGGAAGACGGCAAGAAAGGCCTGGGATGCTGTTTAGTTTTTCACAAACCTGAAAGCGCCTGGATCCAAAAATTTGTGTCCATTCCTTAAGAAACGCTTGATCGCCACTTAAAGCTTCAAGGGCTGCTGCTTGTGAAATAGAAG
>DATDSS010000101.1:0-3611 GCA_035291245.1 Alphaproteobacteria bacterium
TGCCGATAGACTTAACCAGCTTCCTCTTGGGGTTTTTGGAATTGCTGTTAGTACGGCTATGCTGCCTATTTTATCAAGACTTGTGCAAACAAAGGACTTTAAAGGCGCTGTTGACGCTCAAAACAAAGCAATTGATTTATCTTTAAAGCTAACCCTTCCTTGTATGGTGGTGCTGGTATTACTGGCGATGCCCTTGATTTCTATGCTATACGGCCATGGAAAATTTGGGGCGCATGAGGTTGAACAAACTGCAAATGCTTTAGCTGCTTATGCTGTTGGCCTTCCTGCTTATGTGTTATCAAAAGTTCTATCCAATACTTTTTTTGCCCATAAAGACACTAAAACACCTGTAAAGCTGGCTTTTGTGGCGGTATTTGTAAATATCTTAGGGTCTTTGATCTTTATGAAGTTTTTTAATCACGTGGGACTGGCCCTTGCAACGGCGCTTGCCTCCTGGGTTAATGCGCTTTTGCTTTGCTATAATTTATCTAAAAAGGGATATTTACAGCTTTATTCAAAAACCCTTCAGCAAGGAGTTAGGTTGATGCTTGCGTGTGTGGGGATGGGGGCTTGTCTTTTTTTCTTAAAAGATTATTGTATGCCAGGTCTTAGCTCTCATAAGCTAGTGGATATGGCCCGCTTAATGGGAGTTTTAGGGGTAACTGGACTTATCTTTTTAGCGTTTGGAAGAGCGCTTGGCCTTTTTTCTTTTAAACGCGTTATAAAAATAATAGGGCTTTCAAAAGCGGTTTAGGCGCCGTCAGGAAAGTTTACTTCGTAAAAAAGTTGTTTTTCCTAAGCTCCATTTTTTATTTAAGCGAAATCCTTTCTCCTCGTTAGCTTTTAAGCTTAATTTTAGCAGAACTTTAACAAATGGTCCCAAATACCGTGTGCATAAAAATAAAATATCCTTTTGAGGGGAGTGTTCTTGTGTTGTTTGAAGTGTTATATAGTCTTTCCAGCTTAAATCTGTTAAATGAATGGTAACGCCTTTGGTTTGGTTCCATTGACGCTTGCCTAAAACACTATGAGCCCCCAATTTTTGAAACTTGCCCTTTTGAATCCCCAAAGCCGTCTGTTCATCAGCCTTAATCTCTGACCAAGATCCTTGATACGCTTCAATTTCAAAAGAAAAAGGAAAAAAAGAACTCAGTAACGATTTAAGCCCAGCAGAAGTTTTGGTGTGATGCCAAAAAAGACTAGTAAACCTTGTTAACATCTTGGTTTGGATATCTTCATGAGAAAAGTCTTGTGCAATCCTCCCACTTAGACGTAAAACGCATTTTTCTAAAACACTTTTAGATTTCTTTGTTGTATTTAAATGCTCATAAGAAATTTTAAAAATCTCGTGCCAATGCTGAGTGAGACGCGTATGAAATAAATCTAAAAAGTCTGCGATTTTTGTGTCTTTTTGGCGCACTCTTTCTTGTATAAAATCCAAATAAGGAAGGGGGAGAGGCCCTCTTGCAGACGTTACTGAAAGAACACTAATTTTTAGATAAGCCTTATTTTCAGTTGTCTTTAACGATACAACAGGTGTTGACGTTGGCCCGTGATGAACGTGAGATTTAATTACAAGGTTTTTGTCAGATTTAGGACCGTTTTGATAAAGACCATTTAAGAGCCATAAAGCTTGGTTTAACTCAAACTCTTGTGGCGTTAAAAGAAGGGATTCCTTTATCGTAAGAGTTGATCGTTTTCTAGAGCTTGCCATGTAATACTTTCATCTTTTGAATCTTGAGTTTTGAAACAAAGTTCTACAAAGCCTCCTAAGGCTATTGTTTGTGCGAAAAAATGCCTTAAAACACTTGCAAATAAGAAACTTTTTTGTCCAGCTTCAAGTGTTCTGTTAACAGTAAGGTCTACGCGTAGTCCTTCAACAAATCCCCGCCACGCTTCTTTTCCAAGTCGCTTTGTAACGCGCGTACAGTTGAGACCTGTTAAAGTTTGGAGCTCCTGCTCTCCTTGTTTAAAAGACGTACAAAAAAGCCCTAACATCTCTTTTAGTGTACTTAGAGCGTTTTCATGTTCCAAAAGTGGTCGGTGATAAGATTTTAATAGCCCAACTAAGCGCCATAATGTTTCTCCAGATTTAGGGGCGTAGTGTTGGTTGACTGGTTTATCTCTTAAAACAATAGAAGAAACCGGTAGCGTCTGATCGTAATAAAGCTTAGTTTTAGCGCTTAAACTCTCACTTAAAAAACGATTTGTACATAACGTTTTTACGTAAATAGTTTCTTGGGTATTCTTTAAAGGATTAAATTTTTTATCTACAAAGTTTAAATAGATGCTACTTCCGGGCAAATGCTCCTGCCAAGAAGCTTCTCTTTTGGCAATCCAAAACATGCTGCTGTCTAAGGTTTTATAAGAGAAATGATAAAATGGTGCTAGGGGTTTTGGGTCGTCTTGAGGGTTTAAAATGCTGTAAGCTTCAAGAACTCTAAATACTTCAGTGGTTGTCTCACGACGTTGATCAGGGCTTAACCTATAGTTCAGACTTTTATGATCAAGCTTAATGGGGTCTGCTGTTTTTTTAAATAAATTAATAATAGGCGTTGTACCAATACTTAGCGCATTTGATAAAGCATCAGGCGTTAAAAAATCGCTTTTTCCCAAGGGAATAATAATTTCAATTTCTTTTCCCTCAAGGTTGGACCAAGGGCCTTTTAAGTCAAAAAACAGGTATTTTTGGGGAAAGTGAAAGTAATCGAGTAAAAGCTCATACCCCACATGACCAACATTAGCGTGGGGGGCAAGTGTTTCACTTTTATCAAAGCCCTTTGGCAAGAATTTAAAATCTTTGTGGATCGTTCCGTGTTCGTCTTTTACGTAAATTTTTAAAGATTGGTCGCTAAAGAAAGCTTCATAAAGAGCTAGGGCTTGAAAAAAATCCCCAGACAAATGAAAAGTTAAATGATCCATCTTTAAGTTTTTAGGAGAGTCAAACGGAAAGCTTAAACGCACCACAAGCGCTCTTTTACCATGATCGCTTAGAGGTAAAAAGTCATAAAGCTGACAAGAGCTTAACGCTAAAGGATTTAAGGTAACCGGCCAAAGCGTTAGAGGATAAACCGTTTGAAATTTACAGTGCTGGTCTTTTTCCCCTAAAGCCCAAAGGGGAGAGCTTTTTTCAATTAAAACCCCACTGGAAGAAAAGTTTTTACTAACATCTAGATTAAATTGCGCAATTCCACACGCTGGCCTCATTTCCACAAAAGGGGGATAGAGCTCTTCTAAAAGATGGTGAGCTATATCTGGAAGTTGGTCTTGTATTTCTTGATTCATGCGCGCTGTTAAAAAAGCAAAAGACTCTATCAGGCGTTCTACATGGGGATCTGCACTTGTGGTATCAAGTAGCCCAAGCTCTTTTCCAAGGGCCGGATAGGCTTTTGAAAATTCTAACCCCGCTTCTCTTAAATAAGAGAGCTCTTTTTGATAATACCCAACAAATGTGTCGTCAAAAGGCTTAGCCATGGGGGTTTTAAAAGTTTTGTAAAAGTCTTATCTAAAATCTTATAAGATTTTAATAAAATTTAGTATACTTTAGTTCTCGTTTCCTTACCCTCCCACAGGGATTTTGCTGATGCAGAAGATTTAGCTTTAATAGGAGG
>DATDSS010000102.1:0-5066 GCA_035291245.1 Alphaproteobacteria bacterium
CCATATTCGGGTTCTTTTAAGATAACGCGCGCTTTTGAGTGATCTAAGGCTTGAACAATAGCTGCAACTGGCCCATGTGTAGAGCGTATTTTAACCTCAGCCTCAAAAGGTGAAAGGAATTTTTCAAAAGGATCTAGCCAGTTAACATCTTTTACAAAAAGGGTTGAGACCTTTAAGGCTTCTTTGGGGCCTACAATCACTTGCTTTGTTTTAGGATCTAATTTTACGACAAATAATGGTTCTTTATAAGACACCCCAAGCCCTTTTCTTTGGCCAATCGTATAGTTAATAATACCTTGATGTCGCCCTAGGATCTCCCCATTTACGTGAATGATTTCTCCTTCATCTAAACAGCCCGGTCTAAGCTTTTGCACAATGGATGCATAATTGCCGTTAGGCACAAAACAAATATCTTGGCTATCTGGCTTAGACGACACTTGAAGTCCAAAGTACGATGCAAGTTCTCTTGTTAGAGTTTTTGCAATGCCTCCTAAGGGAAATCTTAGATAGTCAAGCTGTTCTTGGGTGGTTGTAAAAAGAAAATAGCTTTGGTCGCGCGTTGGATCGATTGCCTTATGAAGTTGCGCTTTTTTTGTAGATGGCTTTAAACGCTGTACATAGTGCCCTGTAACAAGGGCTTTTGCCCCTAAATCCTTTGATGTTTGTAAAAGATCTTTGAACTTTACTTTTTGATTGCACCTAATACAGGGGATTGGGGTTTCCCCTTTTAAATAGGAATCGGCAAAATCTTCGATGACTTCTTGTTTAAATACACTTTCATAGTCAAGTACGTAATGAGCAAATCCAAGGTGGTCTGCAACGGTTTTTGCGTCATAAATGTCTTGTCCTGCGCAGCAAGCCCCCTTTTTTTCAATCATCTCGCCGTGGTCATAAAGCTGTAAGGTAATTCCAATAACCTTGTACCCTAGTTTTGTCATAAGAGCTGCTGCAACAGAGGAGTCAACGCCGCCTGACATAGCAACTGCTACTAAGTCACCAGGATTTAGTCCCTCAAGAGCAAAAGCAGAAAAATCGTACATGATATTTGTGTAACTTTTAGGATGTTTTTTGTTTTTAATGTAAGTATTTTAAAGTCAAAAAGCCAAATATTTTTTCTTTAAATGAAAAAAGATTTTTGGGGATGCTAAATTCCCGCTTTCACGCAAATCTAGCATCTAACTTATTTATTTTTGATCCAATAATTCTTTTAAAACAGTGTTTACAAGAGCAGGATTGGCTTTACCTTTCATCTCTTTCATCACAAGGCCCACAAAAAAACCAAAAAGTTTATCTTTACCACTTCTATAGTCGGCTACTTTTTCGGCTTCATTAGCAAGGATTGCATTCACTGCCTCTTTAATTGCAAAAGGATCTGTAATTTGCTTTAGCCCAAGTTTTTCTACCAAAGCTTTTGCAGATTCACCTGTTTCCCAGAGTTTCAAAAAGACATCTTTTGCCATTTTACCTGACAAGGTCTCATCTAAAATTAAATCAACAAGTTCTGCTAGGTGAAAGGCTTTTAAGTCCATAGTGGTGATTGATTTGCCTTCTTTATTTAGTAATGCAAACACTTCCCCCATAAGCCAGTTAGCAATCATTTTACCGCTGACATGCTTGTCTTTAAAGGTAGAAGCTTCAACGCAGGCTTCATAAAAATCTGCGACCTCTTTTTCACCAACCATTACACTTGCGTCATAATCATTGAGCCCAAAAGAATCTTTAAACCTAATAGCCTTCTCATCAGGAAGTTCAGGCATCGTTGCTTTTATTGCATTAATACGCTCATCACTTAACCTTAAGGGAAGCAAGTCTGGATCTGGAAAATAGCGGTAATCTTGGGCGTTTTCTTTACTTCTCATGGAGCGTGTCTCGCCTTTTGAGTGATCAAAAAGCCGGGTTTCTTGAATAACTTGCCCGCCACTTTCAATAAGCTCAATTTGGCGCGCTACTTCATAGTCAATGGCTTGGCCTAAAAATCTGATGGAGTTGACGTTTTTAATTTCTGCGCGTGTTCCTAATGGCTCTCCAGGACGCCTTACTGAAACGTTGGCATCAACGCGAAGGCTTCCTTGTTCCATGTTGCCGTCACAGGTTTGAAGATAGCGAAAAATGCTTCTAAGTTTTTTTACATAGGCTTGTGCTTCTGAGCTGCTTCTCATATCAGGTCTTGAAACGACTTCCATCAACGCAATGCCAGCTCTGTTTAAGTCGATATAAGACTTAGAGGGGTGAAGATCGTGGATACTTTTGCCTGCGTCTTGCTCTAAGTGGATGCGCTCAATGCTAACTGTCTTTTTTGTCCCATCTTCAAGATCAATTTCCAAAGAACCATCACTGACAATCGGATAATAGAACTGAGAAATCTGGTAACCATTAGGAAGGTCAGCATAAAAATAGTTCTTACGATCAAAAATAGAAACCTTATTAATAGTTCCTTTTATGCCTAGCCCTGATTTAATAGCTTGGTCAACACAGGCCTCATTAATGACTGGAAGCATGCCTGGAAAACCCGCATCAATAAAAGAAACCTGTTCATTGGGCTCTGCTCCAAAATTTGTAGAAGCTGATGAAAAAAGCTTTGCTTTGGAAATAACTTGAGCATGCACTTCAAGACCAATGATTACTTCCCACTCTCCAGTGTTACCTTTTACAAGAGATGTACTTGTCATTTTTTATTACTCCATAGTCAAAGGTTTAAAGTTTGCACAAATCTCAAGCGTTCTTGCCACGTTTAAAAGGCGCTGCTCACTAAACCTAGGCCCCAAAAGCTGCAAACCTAAAGGAAGTCCTTTTGAAGACAATCCACAAGGAATAGAAATTCCAGGAATTCCAGCCAAGTTAGCTGTGACTGTAAAGACGTCATTTAAGTACATGGTCACTGGATCTGTTGGTTTTTCGTCAATACCAAAAGCCTCTGTTGGAGTTGTGGGAGCTAAAATTAAATCCACGTTGTTAAAGGCTGCTTCAAAGTCTTTTAAAATAAGAGTTCTAACTTTTTGTGCTTGAGTATAATAAGCGTCATAGTGGCCTTGGGATAACACATAGGTTCCAATTAAAATACGACGTTTTACTTCGTCCCCAAAACCATAAGTTCTGGAATTTTCATAAAGTTCATCCAGGGTTGTTCCTTCAACGCGGTGTGTAAAACGAACCCCATCATAACGAGCAAGGTTAGAAGAAGCCTCAGCAGGGGCTACAATATAGTAAGCAGGAAGTCCATAAGGTGTTGTTTTTAAGGAAACCTCGACGATTTCTGCGCCACTTTCTTTAAGCCAAGAAATTCCTTGTTCAAACCACTTAGCCATGTCGCCTGTTAAATGCTCATAATAGTCTTTTGATATACCAATTCTAAGGCCTCTAGCCTCAGGTGTTAGCTTTTCGTCATAAGCTGGGATTGTAGCATTGATACTTGTGGAGTCTTTGGGATCAAAGCTTGCCATGTAACGAAGCATGGTTGCTGCATCTTCAACAGTTTTGGCAATTGGTCCTGCTTGATCAAGGGATGAAGCAAAGGCAATCATACCAAATCTTGAGCAAAGTCCATAGGTGGGTTTAAGTCCAACGGTTCCAGTAAAAGAAGCAGGTTGCCTGATAGAGCCGCCTGTATCAGAAGCTGTTGCAGCAAGCGCCAAATGAGCAGCCACAGCAGCAGAAGAACCACCAGAAGATCCGCCTGGGACTAGGTGTTTGTTAGGGTTGTCTTTTTCTTTCCACGGGTTAATAACAGGCCCATCGCAACTTGTTAAATTACCAGATCCCATTGCAAACTCGTCCATGTTAAGCTTTCCAAGGAAAACTGCCCCTTGATCAAGTAAATTTTGCGTAACAGTAGACTCATAAGGAGGCACGAAATTTTTCAAAAACTTTGAGCTTGCTGTTGAGGCAATGTCTTTTGTACAAAAAAGTTCTTTTATACCAAGAGGAAGCCCTTCAAGCCCTCTTTGTTCACCTTTTTTATAGCGCTCATCTGCTTCTTTAGCTTGGTTTAAGGCTTTTTCCTCTACAACTGTTGTGTAAGCATTAAGGTGCTTATGTTTTTCAATTGCGATCAGGTGTTCTTGTGTAAGTTCAACGGCACTTATTTTCTTTTCATTTAAAAGTTTTTTTGCGCCATTTAAGGTAAGCTTTGTTAAAGATGTCATGATTATTACTCAACTACTTTGGGGACTACAAACATGCTATGCGTCGATTCTGGGGCATTTTTTAAAATCTCAAGAGATTTGCCTCCCTCGCAAACGACGTCGTGGCGCTCTGTTGCTGTTTGATTTAAATATAAAGAATAGATGGGAACGTCTTTTGTATCCACTTGGGTTAATTGATCGATCCAATTAAAAATCCCAGATAAATCCTTGGAAACTTTTTCAAGATCCTCGTCTTTTATTTTGAGTCTTGCCAGTTGGGCAATACGCTTTGTTTCTTCAGCGCTTAAGATCATGCTTTTTATAAATCCTAAATAAAGAAAGATTAAGTGACTTTAAGCTAGCATACCAAAGGCAGTTTTGCACAGGCCAAAATCACCAGTCTGTTAGCCCTTCTTAAAAACTTTATTGGAAAAAGAACATATACTTCGTAAGCTATTAAGTAGGTAAAAATTTTTTAAAGGTTTAACGTTTCATGAAGCCAGTTTACATCGTTAGTACAAAACGCACTCCTATGGGGGCTTTGCAAGGCCAGCTCTCTACTTTTTCTGCAACACAGCTTGGAGGCATTGCCATAAAGGGGTGCTTGGAAGCTGCGGGGTTAAAAAAACTTGAATGGATTGATGATGTACTAATGGGGTGCGTCTTACAAGCAGGTCTTGGCCAAGCTCCAGCAAGACAAGCCTCTTTGGCAGCAGGAATCCCCATTAATGTTCCTGCAACAACTATTTCCAAGGTCTGTGGGTCTGGGCTTAGGAGTGTGATGCTTGGGGCTATGAGTATTCAAACGGGCCTTAGCCATTTAGTTGTTTGTGGTGGTATGGAAAGCATGACAAACGCGCCTTATCTTCTTCAAAAAGCAAGAGCAGGCTATAGAATGGGGCACGGGGAAATTAAAGATCATATGTTTTTTGATGGACTTGAAGA
>DATDSS010000103.1:0-3189 GCA_035291245.1 Alphaproteobacteria bacterium
CCATGACGGCGCGAATATCAGCAAAGTCAAGGTTAATTAATCCTGGCATAATCATAAGGTCGGTAACACCACGAACACCAGAGTACAAAACATCATCTGCCATTTTAAAGGCGTCAGCAAAAGTTGTGCGTTCGTTTGCAATCCTAAAGAGATTTTGGTTCGGGATGATGATAAGAGTGTCCACATATTGTTGAAGTTCCTCAATGCCCCGATCAGCTGATCTAGTCCTGTGACTTCCTTCAAAGTGGAAAGGTTTTGTAACAACGCCAACTGTTAAAATGCCAGCTTCTCTTGCAGCTCTTGCAATAACTGGAGCCGCACCTGTTCCTGTTCCTCCGCCCATACCGGCTGTGATAAAGACCATGTTGCTACCTTTTAGTAAGGCTAACACTTCTTCAATACTTTCTTCTGCAGCAGCACGTCCCACATCAGGTTTAGATCCAGCACCTAAACCTTGTGTAATATTAAGGCCAAGCTGCAGGCGTTTAGAAGGGTCCACAAGCGATTGATTCAAAGCTTGAGCATCGGTGTTTCCAATTACAAACTCAACTCCTTCGAGGTTTGAGCGTATCATATTGTTAACAGCATTTCCACCAGCACCACCGACTCCAACTACGGTAATTTTTGGCTTTTGATCAAAAGGGCTTGCTTCGAATGTCATCTATTCATGTCTCCAAGTTATTTTTTTTATGAAAAGTATGTCTTTTATATTTCCATCTTAACCTACTGTTCAAGTTATTTTATAACTTTTTTTTAAAAAAAATAACTTTTAAATCTAAAAAAATTTTGGAAAGAGGGCAGTGGAGGCTTTTACGCAAGACCTTTATACTTAAAAACCTTATAGACCAAAAATTGGAGCGCCCCATAGCCAGAGATCTCGGGGGTAGCACCTTTAACACTCTTTTCTCATCCCCACCCTCTTAACTTTGTTAAGAAACTTTGCGCTATCTTTAGAATTGGAAGGTAGAGTAAGACTGGCTTATTGGTCAGTCCTTGACCAGAAACTTTAAAGTCTAATACTGAAAATAGGGCCTTTAAGTGTCGGTAAAAAGTTTAAGTTCTATGAAATTTTCAATAAATTTAAGGAATAAAATAGTTTCAATTGTCTACAGAGTGTGGCATAAGAGCATTCACGATTAAAAAAATGGCTACTTAAATATGATCACTAAAAAGCCTGGACAAAACCTATCTCTTATCTATATGGGGAATTTTCTGGATTTTTTTGAATTTTCCATGTTTGCAACGGTATTTCCTTTCTTGTCAAAGATTTTTTTCCCCCAAATAAGCCACGGACTTTCGGTTGTTTTAAGTTTTTTGCTGTTTTCAGTTGGTTTTATGGCAAGACCACTCGGGGTTTTATTGCTGGGAGGGCTTGGAGATAAAATTAACAGGCGTACGCTTTTAAGTTTGTCTATATTTGGAATTTCGTTTAGCACTCTTTTGATGGCGTTTGCGCCTGCTTACGAGTATTTTGGCTACCTTGGGGCTATTATGATAACGGCTGGTCGTATTCTTCAAGGGATATTTACAGGAGCAGAGTACGCAGCTTCTTCTACATATGTTTACGAACAAAGTGGTGCACAAAACCGTTCTGTTACGGAATTAATAGCTTCAGGTATATTAGGTGTCGTAATTTCCCAACTTTTAGCCGCTATTTTACACACCTATGACTTATTAGAGCCTGGTTGGCGATTTTTATTTGCGTTTGTTTCACTTTTTGGACTTTGGTTATCTTACTCTAGGTTAAAAAATCTGCATGAAATACCAATTGCAGAGTTAACTTATGAGCAACCAATGAAAAGTACTGCTCAACTTTTTGTATCCTGTTTATTAATAGCAGGGATAAGTAATGGATTATTTCATTATGTTACTCAGTATTTTTACAGTCATGTAATGTTGACTCAAAACCAAGACCCAAGGATATCTTTTGTTTTAAATGCAACATTGTCTTTTTTCTGTGCTGTATTTTTAATGTTTTGGGGGCATCAAAAGGTCATTTTCTTGCCGCTTTCATTAAAAAGTTTGAAAAGGTCTTTAACGATACTGTTGGGAGTTATTATTATTCACGGGTTATCCTTAATATTTAAACTGGGAACAATTGTTGTTTTTTTTACACAAATTCTCTTGATTTTATCCTTTCAAATGCTTACCTATGTAGCAATGACGTATATGCCAGGTTTTTTTCATCCAACAAGGCGCATAAGAACATTTGGGCTAGCTATCGCCTTAGGAAACAGTTTGTTAGGTGGAGCTTCCCCTTATTTTTGTAGCCAGGTAACTTATTTGACAGGGGTTGAAAACGCGGCAGTATACTATTTTACGGCATTAATACTGCTTAGTTATTTTGGGTTAAAAGGGGTATGCGATGGTCAATACAGGGATAACTAATATGGCTTATGTTAATTGGCAAAATTACCTAAATGAGGTAGGGATAAATTATTTTTCTTTAAGCGTATTTAAAGAAGACCTCTCCCTTTTATGTTACTGCAATAATTCAAAGTGGTTTTCTTTGTATAAAGAGTCTTATCTGCCAACACCTCCGGTTCAAAACCATATTTTGAAAATTTCAGAAGGCCTTATCATATGGGATTCTGATTTTTTTGCGCAAGATATCGCTTTTTATATAAAAAAAAGAAATGAAATAACGAACTCTAATGCTATTTGGACCTTGGTAACGCGTAAAGACGACCTCAAGACAGCTATCAGCTTTGGTAGTAAGTATGACGCGCTACATATGTATCATTTCATCACACGCAACAAACAGGAGATTTCAGGATTTTCTTCGTTTGTAACTGGACAGTTTTAATGAAACAAGAAAACATAAGACGTGGCCACAGTTTATGAAGAAAAGAGTGTACTCTGCTTTAAAAATTCTTTAAGAAATTCTGCTGCCCAAAGAGCAATCTTCAAAGGTGGCGGAAAAACAAGACTTTCCTCCTTATTTAGAGCTTGAGAAAACCTCTAACTTGCCATCAATTTCAGTTTTTAAGGTTTCCCATACGGCTTCATCAAGGGCCCTTTTTACAACCTCTTTTTTTTGAAAAATTTTTCTATATACAGGCGTTTTACAGGTAAGAGCCACTTTTTCCTTTGCGATGGTCATAAGCTCTTTTGACTTCGTTAGGCATTCTTGCTTTTTAGAGTCTAAAGCATGAACTCTGGAATTAAACTCTTGCAAATAAGAACTTA
>DATDSS010000104.1:0-2595 GCA_035291245.1 Alphaproteobacteria bacterium
CAATTTCTGGGATATGGACGCCTTCAACTTCGTGGTTGTCTGGAAACTTTAAAAGCCATTTTTGCGTCCCATCAAACGACGCAAGAGCTTTTGAAATAACAGGCCTATCAAGAGTAAAGTGCTCTTGAAGCAAAGATCTAGCTTTTTTTGAAAAGCTGGTCATTTCTTCAAAAGTATGAGCCCCTCTAAAGTAAACCCAATTCCAAAGTTGTTTTGCACGAAAAGAAGGAAGACCAATCTTTTCGACTTGTTGTTTAAAGTCTTGAAGGTCAAGGCCTGTTAAATTTAATTTTGTCATGAATTTTTATAACGCTTATGCTTTTTTATCTTTAGATGTAGTATTTTTTTGCGCTTTTTGCGAAGCTTTTTTTACTGCTGGAGCAGGGGCGTCTTTTGAAGGCTGGTTGGATTTTTTGCTTTGCAGCAAAGCCTCTAAAGCCTTAGAAAACCCCTTTAAAGAAAATCGAAAGGTAGCAATTTTGTTATCCGCAGTTGTAACGTTAATATCTACTTCTTTTGCTGTTTTTAAGGCGTCTAAAAGAGGTTTCTCATCCCCTTCTTCAGGCCAAGCCATTTGTCCATCAATAATCTTGAAGGGATAGGTTTTATCACCAACTTTTAAAATTGGCGGTTTTTTTTGGTTTAAGCTTTCTGTGTAGTTAAAGCTTAACTCAGCTGATGCGGTGTCATTAAAAATTGAAACCACCAAGCGAATCACATCCTTACAGTCTTTTGGATGGGTCGGAACGCTTTGTAGAGAAGCTCCTTGTGACTTAGAGCCAGTAGATGGAAAAAAATGCCACGCGTCAAAAACTTGACACGTGTTTTTAGAAGCCATGACGTTCGAACACAACAACAGGCTTAAGGCAAAGCTTTTTAAAAAAGCCTTATACTTCGCTTTCATCATCTAGTACACCGCCCATTTCGTCTAAATCGTCACTTAGATCAGTGTCATCTTCGATTAAGGCATCGCCATCATCGATGGTGGCTTCAATATCATCTTCCAAATCCAAAGGTGTATCTAAGTCCAAAGGAATAAGCCCTGCATCTTTTTCTACAGCACTTTGACGACGTCTGGACTTAGAAAGCCCAGCAATTTCATAAACTGACCCACACTTAGGGCAAGTAATTGGGGATTTTCTCATGTCATAAAAACGAGTGCCACACCCTAAGCATTGTCTTTTTGCACCCCATTCAACTTTTACCATACATAACCTCTATAAAAAACAATAAAACTAAAGCCTTTCTTATAGTCATTGCCACGAATCTTGACCTGCGTCAAAAAACATACACTTTATATCGTCAAAGCTTTTAGATAGTAAAAGATACTATATTTTATCTTAAAAAGGGTAGTGTTATTTTAGCATGTGAATTCGAAACTGCCAGGTCTTAGCATCTGACGGAATTTTTAAGTCAGTATAAGGGGGCGAAATGTAAGGTAATTGGGGGGGGCGATTTCCCCCCTTTGCAGTTGCCACCTCAGGCGTTTTCATCTCAAAAAAAAGTACTCACAAAAAGGCAACCATGGAAGAGTTTCGAAAGAGGTCTATTAAATCCCCCACTCGAATCGAAGCTTCGCCAATTGTAATTTAAGCTTGCTCCAAATAGACTCGTTTGGCTTATAAGCCTCATTCAGCTGATAAATAACTGTTTTGAGGTAAAAATCTATAGCATTTGGATTTAAATAGTTTTTAGCAAACTCTTTACCTTGGCGAGCTATTTTTTCTGCCAATTTTGGGTGCTCTTCTAAATCTTTATAGGCTTCTTCTAGATTAATTAAGCCACTTTTAATGGAGTAATGGGTTTCACCCTTTTGTAAAAGTTTGTAAAAGTATTGATGGCAATCTGCCCTGGCTAGTAACACTGATCCTGTGCAAAGAATGTATGGAAGACGTGTCCACGCCGCTCCAAACCCATCAATTGAGATCAAGTATTTATTTTGCCCATGGGTTATAAAATTTTCAGATTTGGCACCTTTTCTAGAAAGCGGGTGTGATGAAAACCACTCGACAAACTGTTTCGATAAAGCTGTATCATTCACCCACGGATATTGGGTGTATCCAACATCAATCCAAGGATAAATAAATGACAAAAGTCCTAAGTTTAACCTATCTGACCTAAGGGCATTTCTCATGGTAAAAGGAACGCTATAGGGGCTGTTAAAAGCGCCTCTGAAATAAACAACGGGTTTTCTATCTTTAAGGGCAGGGAAAGGATGCTCTATAAGCTGTTTGTAGGTATTTCTATATCCATCCCCTAAGACCCATGGATCTGGCACCAAGACAGCCTCATACGACCAATCAAGGTTAGGATGCGTGCAAGTTATGAGGATAGGAACATTTTTAGCACATTTTACTATTTCTTTTTGCTCTTCTTCACTCATGTATAAAAAGCCATGGATGAGCTCTAAGGAATAAACCACAACCATCATGCCTTCTTTTATAGAGTCTGTAACGTTTTGATTAAGCCACGTTAGCATATAGTCAATAGTATAAACTTCATTGACTTTATTGAGCCCTATATAAGGTTTATTGGGGGGAAAGACTCCCCACTTTCCCTTTTCATACTTTAAAAGGTAAAAGCGATACCCTTTTT
>DATDSS010000105.1:0-4267 GCA_035291245.1 Alphaproteobacteria bacterium
CGTCATTATCGAAGACGATCTAGAAAACCTTACACTAAGTGGCAAAGTAGTAATGCATCCAAATTTGTTAGGACTTAACCGAATGCCATTGGGATGATAAATCCCTAAAAATAAACTATTTAAAGGCTTTTAACTTTTTTCTCACGACTCACGAAAAATTCGGCTTTCCTTCTATTATATATGCGGAGTCGCCTCTTGAAACGGAGAAAACTGGACCTTTAAAATCTATCATTGATGAAAAAATAGAACTAACGCTTGCTTCTGTTTCTAAACTTTCTTATGAGCTCGGTTTGAAGTATGGCATAGCTGCACATGCAGAATTTTCGGATTCAATCCCTGATGAGGAAGAAGCTACTTTTTACAAAAAACTTTTAGAGATAGAGGAAAAACTTAGTAATTTCCTTAAAAGTGACCTAACTGGGGTCTTAGTTACAAACTTAAAATTTAAAGGGCCTGATGGTAAGGGACCTACTAATCCCACGCAACTGAAAAACGATTGTACTTACAAAGCAGGTCAAAAAAACGATGGGTCCTGCATTCGTAATTACGAAATATGTCAAAGGGAGCTCTGGAGTTACGGAAAAGAAGCCGTCGAGCACAGCGACAACTTCATGGAATTTGTGTCTGAAAATAGCCTGAATGAAAACAGCATAAAGTTTGCTATTGAGTCCTTAGAGTCTAAGATAAGTATTCATAAAAATGCCATAATGCTTGAACAGCCAAAATTACTGATAAAAAAAGCTCGTCAAGAGTTAGGTTTTGAAAATAACTCAAAAACCATCACAGAAAGCAGAGCTGTTATAGATAAATTAAACGAAAAAATTAAAACTTATAAAGATGAAATAACCTTATTCAAAAAAATAGGGGCTGATATCCTTGAGATTATTATGGATGGCCAGGAATATCGAAATAAAGAATTTTACGATCATTACAAAAACAGCGTTAAAGGATTTTAAAAATAATTCCTGTCTTTAAACAGGTACACTAAACTGCTGTGATGTATGTGTAAACCTTTTTTAACAACTCCTCCATGATTGCCTTTTGGGGGAGTTTATAAAATTTTTTTTGGGTAGCCCATGTATATGGCGTGTGATCTCTTTGGCCTGTGATCTCTTTAAAGATTTTTTTCTTCATATTAAGGTTTCTTTAACTAAAAACAGTGTAAAGCTTACTTAAAACACCTTTAAAATTTGCGCTTAACATGCTTTCCAGTGTACAAACAGTTGCTTTTCAAGGCATTGAGACGTGCCGTGTCACTGTGCAAGTTCAGATATCTAATGGGCTTCCGGCTTTTACCATTGTTGGACTTGCTGATAAGGCTGTTGCAGAATCAAGAGAGCGCATCAGAGCCAGCTTTCAAAGCATTGGCCTGACCCTTCCAGCCAAACGTATTACTGTAAATCTTGCCCCTGCTGACCTTCAAAAAGAAGGTTCACATTACGATCTTCCCGTAGCCATGGGGCTTTTATCTTCTATGGGAATTATTCCAGAAGATCTTTTGAGTGAATATCTTATCCTAGGGGAGCTTGGTTTAGATGCCAGTATTGCCCCAGTTTCAGGCGTGTTATCAGCTGCTATATTTGCAAATCTTCATTCAAAAGGGCTAATTTGCCCTAAAAAATGCGCCAAAGAGGCGTCTTGGTCAGGCAATCAAGCTATTTTAGCGCCCCCCTATTTGTTGGACTTAATCCAACACTTTAAAGATCAAAAGATAATTACTCCTTTGCTCCCCTACGAAGGAACCTCTGCCTTAGCACAAGAAGACGACACTGCTCAAGAAATCTTAGACATTAAAGACATCAAAGGGCAGCTTTTTGCAAAACGTGCACTTGAAATTGCCGCAAGCGGGGGGCATAACATGCTCTTAATTGGACCTCCTGGTTCTGGAAAATCCATGTTAGCTAGCAGACTTTCATCAATCTTGCCCCCTTTGAGCGCTCAAGAAGCCTTAGAAGTAACAGTAATCCACAGCCATGCAGGAGAGCTACCAGACGGCGGGCTTGTTACCAAACGACCTTACAGGGACCCCCATTATGGCGCATCAACACCTGCGCTTGTAGGCGGGGGCTCGAAAGCTAAGCCTGGAGAGCTGTCCCTAGCGCATCACGGTGTTTTGTTTTTAGATGAAATGCCTGAATTTGCAAGAACCACGCTCGAGTCTTTAAGACAACCTTTAGAGTCCCATCAAATAACTATTGCAAGAGCCAATGCTCACGTAACGTATCCTGCTAAAATCCAACTGATTGCGGCAATGAATCCATGCAAATGCGGGTATTTTGGCACAAGCTCAAAGGAATGCTCAAGATCTCCTCTATGTGCGCAAGACTACCAAGCTAAAATTTCTGGCCCCTTGTTGGACCGCATGGATTTATTTGTGGATATGCCTGAAGTCACCTTTCAAGATATGACTTCTTCGGATAACGGTTGCACCCAAACCAGCGAAACTGTCAAAAAGCGTGTGCACACTACACGCCTTATTCAAGAAAAAAGATCCTTAGAACAAACAGGAGCTGTGGTTTTAAACGCTCACGCAAGAGGTGATTACCTTAAAACTATTACGACCTTAGATGAAGCTTGCCACAAGGTGATGGCGCAAGCTTTTGATAGATTAGGATTATCAGCTAGAGGCTATCACCGCATTTTAAGAGTGGCCAGAACCCTTGCAGACATGGAAGAAGTCCCAACCATTGAGGTGGGACACCTAACAGAAGCCCTGCAGTTTAGAGGAGGTGCATGAGAAAACGGTATACGTGTAAAGACCAGAGCGTGTGCGGTCGTTTAAACCATTTATGCGAAAGAATAGATCTCTTTCAAAACCAGTAATTTTGATCTATTGCTATATCCTTAAACACATCTCCTCTTAAGTACCAACAAAAGCCATCATGGCTATAACCATTTATGTCCCCGCTAGTTGCCAAAGCTTAAAATTAATCCGACCATAGCCCCACTTTGACAGCTGGAAAGAGCTCCAACCAGCATAGACTTAACAGAAAGCTCGACGATTTCTGATCTCCTTTCAGGGACCATTGATCCTAAGCCCCCTACAATAATTCCCACAACAGAAAAATTTGCAAAGCCGCAAAGAGCATACACCATGACTGTTTTGGAAAAAGGTGTTAACCCCATATCAGAAATTTGGGAAAGCTTAATAAATGCTATCACTTCATTTAAGGCTACTTTTGTGCCTAAAAGTTGGCCTGCTGCTTGGACATCTTGAAAAGGGATTCCCATAAGCCATGCAATGGGGGCAGCTAAGTACCCTAAAATAAGTTGTAAGCTTAAGGGTTCATTAATCACAATAAGTCCTAGTGCCTTATTCAAAAGTGCTACCAGGGTTATCACAACAATAAGCATGGCCATAATATTTAAAAATATGGATAAGCCGTCTGCCGTTCCTTTTGAAACAGCGTCCATTGAACTTCTAAAGGAATAGGGGTTTGAAAGCTCTCCTGAGGTAGGGGGCGTTGTTTGGGGTATTAAAACACGCGAAAGAACAACTGCTGCTGGAATACTAATTAAAGATGATGTTAAAATATGGGCAATCGGGTGAGAAATGCTCTTTTCCAAAATCGTACTATAAAGAGTCATAACGGTTGCAGAAGTGGTTGCCATCCCACAAGTCATTAGTGTAAAAAGCTCACTCCTGGTTAGGTGCGACAGATAAGGCCTTATTAAAATGGGGGAATCAATATTACCTAAAAATACTTTAGCAGCGGCAGCTACACTTAATGCTCCCCCAATATTTAAGGTTTTTTGAAAAATTTTGGAGCAAACTTTTACAATAAAGGGAAGAATTCCCCAGTGAAAAAGCAACATTGATAACGCGCTTATAACCATAACCATGGGAAGGGCTTGAAAAGCAAAAATAAAGCTTGAACTTGCCTCATCCTTTAAGTCAAAAGGAACAATTGAGGAACCTAAGTATCCAAAAACAAAGCTTGTTCCTTCTTGGGTTGCTGATTTTAGGGCTTCAACCACATGAGACGCTCCCTTTAGCATATCTTGAGCAACAGAGCTTTGAAGCATCACATAGGCTAAAACAAACTGAACCAATAGACCAATTAGCGCATGCTTTAGGTTAACGCTTTGCCTTTTTTCACTAAAAATCCAGCAAAGACCCAAAAATACGATAAGACCTAATACTCCTTGGTATGGCATGATTTTTCCAAACTTTTATAGAAATTTAATACACTATGGCATTTTCCAAAAACGTTAGTAAAGGGCAAAATTACTATAGATTTACAACGGTTTTATGATCTATAAAATA
>DATDSS010000106.1:0-2800 GCA_035291245.1 Alphaproteobacteria bacterium
ACGCTAGCACCAATAATGCCTGGCACCATAAGTTTTAAGAGCTCTTTCACCTCAGGCGTGAGCTTTGGCCTTTTTAAAGACAAATCCATCCCAGCTTTTTTACACGCAAAATAAAGCCATAAAAACTGAACAACGCCTGCAACAGCTACGCCATAGCAAAGGGCATAACCCGGATCCACTTTAAAATAAGAATAAGACGCAAGGGACGAAATCATACATATATTCAAAAGAATTGGAGTAGCAGCAGCCGTTGCAAATTTATTAAGAGTGTTTAAAACCCCCGCACAAAGGGCGGCAAGGGATATAAACAACAAGTATGGAAACGTGATTCTTGTAAAGTTGATGGTAAGCAAAAACCGCTCCGGTGTGTTTTTAAAACCTGGGGCTAAAACATAAATAACAAAAGGTGTAATAACTTCCATAAGCAAAACAAAAATAAGCAAAACCCAAAACATAACAGAGAATACAGAACACGCTAAGTTTTTGGCTTCCTTTTCTCCCTTGTTGGAAAGGCTTGCTGCAAATAAAGGCACAAAAGCTGAGTTAAAAGCCCCTTCTGCTAAAAATTTTCTAAATAAATTAGGAAGCCTAAACGCCACCACAAACGCGTCAGCCATGGCGCCTGCACCCAGAACATAAGCCATTAAAACTTCACGTACCATTCCAAAGATACGAGACAACCCCGTCATGACACTGATTGCAGAAACTGTCTTAGTAAGATTCATTAAAAACTACCCTTTTTTAGCTCTTTAAAATATTTTCACTTTCAAAAAGTGGCATATTGTAACGCATTTTTCTACTAAGAGGAAGTTTTTTAAAAAAAGAGTTGTAATTGGAGAGGGGCATTGCTAAGTATACAGTGTAATTTTAAATATCATAGGAGTTTTTTATGAGCCGTATTTTATTATTAGCCGGCGTGGCATTCGTTTTTAGCAATGTTGGGGCGCAGGCTGGTCTTAAGGATTATATGAAAAAGGTTGAAGAAAGTTCTGTTACATCAACCATAGAAAAATTGAAAGCAAAAGAAATTGTTGACCATGAAATCACATTAACTGCTGAAATTCTTCCTGGAGCTGTTGGAGTTGGGGTGGCTGGAGCAGGCGTTGATTATCAAAAGAAATCAAATAAGCATATTGGAACACCTCCTGGTAATATGAACCCAACTCCAAAAGAGTTAGGAATATATTTTAAAAATACATCAGGCGGATCTTATACAGCTGCTGCATCGAATATATACGAATTCGGTACTTTCTTTTCTAAAAACCCTAACTGGGTACAAATCGCCAAAGATGCTATTGCTAAGCTTGGTGGTACAGTTGGAACAGACACTTTAGAAGTAAGTGCAAATAACGCAGTTATAGAATACAATAAGCTGAATACGGAAAAAACAGATCTTGAAACGATTATAACAAACTCCCATAAGGAACTTGGAGTAGACACAGGCGCAGGAAAGCTAACAGCTGATATAGCTTCTCTAAAAGGCATTAAGGGATCGGTTAAAGAAAACATAGATGATCTCGATGCTCAAATAATGAGTTTAACCAAGGATAAGAAAGATCTTGGAGATATAATCACTAAGGCAGAAACTTTAGTAGGTCCATTAAATAATCTTGAGGCTCTAAGAAAGCAGTATGATCCAGCAGAAGCAAAAGACATCACCACGATTTTAGCGGATCTTAAGATTGATGTAACCAACGCAGGTGGACAAGCTTTAAAAGATGCTCAAAATGATTTAATACAAGAAAAAAACAAGTTACGTGACTTGGAAAATTTTATAATAAACTTCACCCCAACTGTTAATGCTGATACAAGTTTTAAAAAAGTAGAAGAATATATTACTTATTTGAAAGATGAAAAAAAGAAACATGAGGATTTCCTGAAAAATTTTGGGAAAATTTATAAAACCATGAAGACAGGTCTTAATTTACTGGATGCTAATGACCAAGCAGTCCGGGATTTTTATAATGATCTAGCTAACAAAAGTTACCAAGACATGATGACTGCAAAAGATACCTTTAAAAAGAAATAAACTCTAACCATTGACTCTAACTATCGTAGAATGCTACGCTGCATTCAAAATTAAAATGATATATTAGGATGTTTTTAATTATGAAAAAAATTTTATCGCTTTTGACGCTTGGTACAGCGTTTGCGTGTGCGTATTCTTCACCTTTTTCAGGTCTTCACCTTGGTGTTCAAGGTGGTATGGGAATCATGGGGGGGAGTGCTTCTACTTTTGAAAATACCAACAATAATACTGCATCTGGAGACTTTACATCTGGAAAAGGTGGAATTTTTGGAATCGAAGGCTTAGCAGGATACGTGTTTTCAAATAATCTTTATACAGGTTTTGGACTTGCCGCGTCGCTTTCAAATGTGAACGCAAGAACAAATTCATTGGATATTGGGCACCGAGTCGCTCGTGTTTCTACAGAAACGAAAATAAAACTTAAAAATTTACTTCAAGCGTATGCACGTGTTGGTGTTGTTGTTGGGCAATTTTTACCGTTTTTAGAACTTGGTTATACATCAGGTGCCTTTAAAGCTGACTCTTCAATTCCTCAAGGAGACACCTTCGGCAGCTTTAATAAGCGCTTAAATGGGATGTCTTTTGGTTTTGGTGTGGCGACTGCTTTATCTGATAAACTTGTTGCAGAAGCTAAAATCACACACACAACCTTTAAAAAGAAAACCTTTGATCTTAAAGATAATGTAACTGGTGCAGTTGAAGGTAACACAACCCTTAAGCCAAAACTTACAACGTTTATGGTTTCTTTAAGGTATAAAATTGCGACATTTT
>DATDSS010000107.1:0-2477 GCA_035291245.1 Alphaproteobacteria bacterium
TGATCTTTCCATGATTGGTCTAGGAGTCTAAGTAAAAGCGTTTTTTCAGCAGACGCCATCATTTCTTCGCCAAAATCTTGTTTCTTTTTCAAAGCTTCTTCTTGAGTAGCCTGTAACAGTCTATCTTTGATGGCGTGTTCAGAAATGGTATCTTCTTTGACCCAGTCTCCAAAAGGAAGGTCAAGATTAAAAATTCTTTTGGCTTCCATATGAAGACCTTGCATATCCCACTCATCAATTAAAGAGTTAGTAGGAATATGAATAGAGATAAGTCTATCAATAACGTCTTCTCGCATATCATTCATCATAGGAGAAAGTGTATCGCATTCCATAACAAAACGGCGTTGTTCATAGATTATTTTACGTTGATCATTCATCACATCATCATACTTTAAAAGATGTTTACGAATATCAAAATTTCTGGCTTCTACTTTTTGTTGAGCTCGTGCTAAGGATTTGCTGATCATTTTATGAGAGATAACTTCTCCTTCTTGAACGCCAAAACGTCTTAACATGCTATCTAGTCTTTCAGAGCCAAAAATACGCATAAGATCATCTTGAAGAGAGATGAAAAATTTTGAAACCCCTGGGTCACCTTGACGTCCAGAGCGGCCCCGTAATTGGTTGTCAATACGCCTGCTTTCATGGCGTTCTGTACCAATCACATAAAGACCTCCAAGCTCTTTAACCGTTTGTTCATCTTTGACTACTTGGGCTTTGATCTCTGCTTCTTTTTTCAGTCGCTCTTCCCCTTCAGGGATATCTTTAAGTTCTAGTTCAATTTGAAGCTCTGCGTTACCACCCAATTTAATGTCTGTACCGCGTCCTGCCATGTTGGTGGCAACGGTTATACCGCCAAGTCGCCCTGCAAGAGCTACGATATAAGATTCTTGTTCATGGTATTTTGCGTTAAGAACTTGGTGTTTAATGCCTTCTTTTGTTAAAAGCTTCGATACGACTTCTGACTTTTCAATGCTGGCTGTACCAACCAAAACGGGCTGCTTTTTTTCATAAGCTGCCTTAATTTCTTTGATCATTGCTGCAAATTTGTCTTTTTCTGTTAAATAGACCTCATCATCATGATCAATACGTTGAACTGGCACGTTCGTTGGGATTTCAACCACTTGAAGTTTATAAATCTCATCAAATTCTGTAGCTTCTGTAGCACCAGTTCCAGTCATTCCTGAAAGTTTTGGATAAAGCCTAAAGAAGTTTTGATAGGTAATAGAAGCAAGTGTTTGGTTTTCATTTTCAATTTTGACGTGTTCTTTAGCTTCTAAAGCTTGGTGCAGGCCTTCTGAGTAACGCCTTCCCTCCATGATACGGCCTGTGAACTCGTCAATGATCATGACCTTGTCATCTTTCACCATATAGTCCACATCACGTGTAAACATTTTATGAGCTTTTAGGGCGCAATTAACATGGTGAACGATGCTAACGTTTTGTACATCATACAAAGATTCACCTTTTAAAAGACCAGCTTGAATTACAAGGGATTCAATTTTTTCAACACCTTGTTCTGTAAGCATAACGTTTTTTTGCTTTTCATCTTTTTCAACGTCTTCATCTGTTAAAAGGGGAATGAACTCGTTGATTTTTTGATAAAGCTCAGAAGAATCCTCAGCAGAACCTGAAATAATAAGGGGGGTTCTGGCTTCGTCAACTAAGATGCTGTCTACTTCGTCCACAATGGCGTAGTTAAACGGGCGTTGTACCATATCAGACAATCTAAACTTCATATTATCGCGTAAATAGTCAAAACCAAACTCGTGATTGGTACCATAAGTCACATCACAGCTGTAGTTTTCTTGGCGCTGTCTATCTGTTAGGCCGTGCACGATACAGCCAACACTAAGGCCTAAAAACCTATAAACGCGTCCCATCCACTCAGAGTCACGCTTTGCCAAATAATCGTTGATGGTAACAAGGTGGACACCTTTTCCTAAAAGAGCGTTTAAATAAACAGGAAGGGTTGCCACGAGTGTTTTACCCTCACCAGTTCGCATTTCTGCAATTTTCCCATCGTGGAGTACCATGCCACCAATGAGCTGAACATCGTAATGACGCTGCGAAAAAACACGTTTTGCAGCTTCTCTAACGGTTGCAAAAGCATCAACTAAAATATCGTCAAGTGTTTCCCCGTTTTCCAATCTGGACTTTAACCAAGGAGTTCTAAGAGACAGTTCTTCGTCGCTTAGGCCAACTAACTGTGGTTCGATAAGGCTTATTTCTTGAACGCGTTTTTTATATTTTTTTATGACTCGTTCGTTTGCCGAACCAAAGAGTTTTTTTAAAACAGACTGGATCATCGATGTCCTCTAATTTTTTAATTTTAAAAGTTTTTAAAAGGGATACTTGTTTCTTGCCTTATTCTGTCCTATTTTAGAAACAATAGCAACAATCAGCCTATTTTTTTAATTAATATTGGAGAGTTTTTTATGACAAAATTGTTTTTAAATCTTTGTGCAAGCACTTGC
>DATDSS010000108.1:0-2095 GCA_035291245.1 Alphaproteobacteria bacterium
ACTTGGCAAGAGCCTTACAAAAACGCAAGCAATGGATATTTGTCTAACGGGACGTTTATTTAAGGCCTGCGAGGCTTTGGAGCTGGGAATTATTTCAAAAATATTTCCCAAAGAAGCGCTCTTAGGCCATGCAAAAGAAATGGCAAAATCTTTGGCACTTAGAGATTTAAAGGCCCTTCAACGCATAAAAGCTGCTGTTTTAAAAGCCCATGAAACCCCCCTTTGCCAAGGTGTTCGTTTTGAAAGAGAGCTTTTCTACTCTCAATTAAAAAGTGAAACCGGCAAACAAGGGATCACAGATTTTTTTGCAAAAAAGAAGAAATAAACAAAAACACTCTTTAACCTTTTGAAAAAAGAGCAACAACACGTTTGAGCTCCTTAAGACTGACCTCATCATTTAAACGATGATCGCCTTGTTGAACGTAGGTCATGATTGGATTGACATGAGAAAAAGCGTCCATAATATTTAAAATCAAAGATAACGGTACACTTTTATCCTGCCCCCCATAGAGAATATGAACTGGAAAATTTAACTTTTTAAGGTTTTTTAAGCAATTGTGTTTTTGGCTATCTTTTAAAAAGTCTTGATAAAGCCATGTGCCCGTATTTGTTTGGATACCTCCTTGCGTTTGTATCTGATCTTGGGAGCAGATTTTTAAAAGATCTTCTACAAAGTCAACAGCAGGAGCTATTCCAATAAAACCTTTCACTCGGGCTGGGTTTTTAAGGGCATACAAAAGACTTACCCAAGCTCCAAGGCTAGACCCTACTAAAATTAAGTCATTTGTCGTGTGTTTTTCAAGAACGTCTTTTGCATTTTTAACCCAAAGGCTTAAAGTGGCCTCTTTTAAATCAAGCGAGGATTTACCATGACCACAAAGGTCAAAGCTTAGATAACTAATTTTTTGGTTTTTACAAAAACTTTTAAGCGCAAGAGCTTTTGTGGCCTTAGAATCTGACTTATATCCATGAAAATAAACAACCGTCTTTAGAGATCCATAGTCATCATGTTCCACATAAATTTCTTTTGTGCTGTTTGATAAACAAGAGTAGACTTTTGTCATTCTTTTCGTTTTCTTTTCTTAAATAATTTTATGCCCCTTACTGTACTGCAAGTTTTGCCTTCTCTCAAGTCAGGAGGGGTTGAACGCCATGTGATTGATTTGGTAAAAAACTTGGATACGTTTGAAGTCAAAAGCCTTGTTTGTTCTGGTGGTGGAGAGCTAGAAGAAGAGCTGAAAAACTTAAACGTTGGTCATATTTCTTTAAAAATAGGCACAAAAAACCCTTTTAAATGGGTTTTATTGAGTTTCAAACTTTCGCAGGTTATAAAAAACCATGAAATTGATTTAATTCACGTTCATTCAAGAGCCCCTGCTTTCATAGTCTGTTTAAGCAGCTTTCTATCAAAAACCCCCTGGATCAGCACATACCATGGTGCTTATAAAAGCACTAATATTTTTAAAAAATTTTATAACCGGATCATGACAAAAGGGGGGGGGACAATTGCTATCTCGCGCTACATGGAAAAACACATAAAGTCGCATCACCCAAATGCCGTTACCTATTTCATCCCAGAAGGTATTGATGTAAAAAATTTTACCTTTAACCCTGACCTAAGAGTAAAAAAACGCCAAGAGCTTGGTTTAAAAGAAGAGGAACAGGTGTGGATGCTGCCAGGGAGATGGACAACTCTAAAAGGGCATGCGGTGTTTTTAAAGGCTTTAGAGCTTTTAAAGGCCCAAGGCATTCACATCACGGGACTTTTGGTTGGAAATAAAGGTGAAAATTCTAAAAATAAAAATTCTTTAGTGATTCAAAAACTTTTAAAAAAAGCATCGAATCTTCAATGTTTGGTCTTAGAGGAGACATCTGCTATCCAAGATCTTTACCAAGCAGTGGACGGTGTTGTAAGTTGCTCCTTAGTGCCAGAAGCTTTTGGGCGCACCACCGTAGAAGCTCTTACTATGGGGTTGCCTTTTATAGGAACAACCCTTGGAGCCACTATTGAGCTTTGTGAGGACGTACCTAACGCCTTTTTAGTGCAACCAGGAGATGCAACAGCGTTAGCAAGCGCTTTAAAAAAAGTTTATAA
>DATDSS010000109.1:0-4225 GCA_035291245.1 Alphaproteobacteria bacterium
CGACGTTACAGGATATCAAAATGAACTGGATCATTTAACAAAGACCTTTAACAAAATGACGTCTCAGCTTTTTAACCAGCGTGTTGATTTGATGAAAGCCAACAAAGACTTGGATAACAGGCGACAATTTATTGAAAATGTGATTTCAAGTGTGAGTGCTGGGGTAATAGGTGTTGATAAAGAAGGACTTATTTATTTAAATAATGAAAGAGCGTTAAAACTTTTAACTCCCAAAGGGGATATTATCCAAGAACCTCTAAACAAAGTGGCTTTTGAATTCTCAAGCGTTATAGAGCACTTAAGAGCTTCAGGTGCCTCTTCTTACAGTGATCAGCTCCCGCTTGACAGAAAAGGTCAACACAAGATTTTACGAGTAACAGCAGTTAAAGGACAAGATGAAGGTGTGGTGATTACTTTTGATGATGTGACGCCTCTTTTACAAGCGCAACGAAAGGCTGCTTGGTCAGATGTTGCCAGAAAAATCGCCCATGAAATTAAAAATCCCCTTACACCTATTCAACTTTCAGCAGAGCGCCTAAAAAGAAGGTTTTTAAAATTTTTTACACAAACCAAAGACGCAGAGGTTTTTCAAAACTGTATTGACACCATCATTAGGCAAGTAGAACAAATCGGAAATCTTGTGTCTGAGTTTTCTTCTTTTGCAAGACTTCCAGAGCCCACTTTTAGAAGTGAAAATCTTTCTAACCTTTGTAAACAAGCAGTTTTACTTCAAAGACAAGCTTATTCATCGGTTGAGTTCCTTGAAAATTATGAAAGAAATTATGATTTTGAGTGTGATGCCCAACAACTTGGACAAGTCTTAACGAACTTGCTTCAAAACAGTGTTCAAGCGCTTTTAGAGTCAAACGATGAAAACCCTCTTGAAAAAAAACCCAAAATATGGGTATGTCTACAGACACAAGATACTCTTTTAACCCTTACCATAGAAGACAATGGTCCAGGCTTTCCAAAGTTTAATCGTGAAAAACTTAAAGAACCTTATTTTACCACAAGGTCAAAGGGGACAGGTTTGGGACTTGCCATTGTTACAAAAATTATAGAAGATCATAATGGATCAATTGAATTAGGAGATAGCCCTCATGGTGGCGCCAAAGTTACCATTCAATTTACAAACAACCACTCTTATTAACTTAAAAACCACAGGTAAGTACGCATGATGCATGACATTTTAATCGTCGACGATGAAGCAGATATCAGAGAGCTTGTCTCAGGCATCTTAGAAGACGAAGGATATGGGTGTAGGTGCGCACATGATGGCATCAGCGCCATGGAAAATATTCTTGCTCGTCAGCCTTCCCTGGTGATTTTAGATGTATGGTTAGGAGACGGTGAAAGGGATGGCTTAAAAATCCTTAATCAAATAAAAAGAGATCACCCTTACGTGCCAGTCATTATGATGAGCGGACACAGCACCATTGAAACAGCCGTTCAAGCCATTCGTAGTGGAGCTTATGACTTTATTGAAAAGCCCTTTAAAACAGATAAACTCCTGCTTCTTGTGGAAAGATCCATTGAATCCGCAAAGTTAAAAAAAGAAAATGATGTTTATAAAAAGACTTTTAGCTTTCAAGAAGCCTCTTTGCTGGGAAACTCTCAATCCATTAATCAGTTAAAACAAGCCTTATTAAAAGCGGCTCCTACCAATAGTCGTATTTTGATTAAAGGAGATACAGGGATTGGAAAAGAAGGTGTTGCTGCTTTTATTCATTATAATTCAAAGCGTGCAAAAGGGCCTTTTATCTCTTTTAATTGTTCAACAGTTGGCCCAGATCAGCTTGAGTCAGAGCTTCTTGGAACAGAAATTATGTGCCTGGATGAATCTATTCCACGCAAAATTGGCTTAATTGAACAAGCTCACTTAGGAACCTTGTTTTTAGATGAGGTCGGGTCTTTACCGATGCCTATGCAAAACAAACTCATTCGAATTTTACAAGAAAATCAATTTACACGCCTTGGAAGTACGACAAAAATAGGCGTTGATGTGCGCATTATTGCAGCACAAGACCATGATTTAAAATACCTCATCGATGATGGTAGCTTTAGGGAAGATTTATACTATAGGCTTTGCGTGATTCCTATTACCATTCCGCCTTTAAAAGCCCGCACAACAGATATTCCTGTTTTAGTTGAGCATTTTTCTTCTCAGATAAGTGCAACTCACGGCGTTCCTTTAAAGCGTTTTTCAGAAGACGCCATGATTATGCTCCAATCCTATGCTTGGCCAGGCAATCTTAGACAGCTTAAAAACGTCATTGAATGGGTCATGATTATGCATCCTCAAGATGGCAAAGATATTATCACGCGTGAAATGTTACCCTCTGAAATTCATACAAGCGCCCCTTTTTCTGCTAGTTGGGATAAAACATCAGACCTTATCAAAATGCCACTTAGAGAAGCAAGAGAAGCCTTTGAAAAAGACTATTTATTAGCCCAGGTAAATCGGTTTGGTTGGAATATCTCTCAAACTGCACGCTTTATTGGCATGGAACGCTCTGCACTTCACAGAAAACTTAAAACTCTTGGCGTCTACGATCCAAAAGACCTTGAAGAAGCTTTGGATGACAAAGTCGAAGCGGTAAAACAAGCATCATGAAGGTTATCATCCTAGGGGCTGGTCAAGTTGGTTATAACATGGCTTTATACCTAGCCAATGAAGACCATCACGTAACAGTTGTTGACCATTCTAGTGAGTTATTAAAACGAATTAGCGATGTTTCAGATATACAGCCTATTTTAGGGCATGCCTCGCATCCAGAAGTTTTAACCAAAGCAGGGGCAGCTAATGCAGATTTGTTGATTGCCGTAACTGGCTCTGATGAAGTGAATATGGTTGCTTGCGAAGTCGTAAATTCCTTATTCGAAGTTAAGACAAAAATTGCTCGTATTCGACATCAAAGCTATCTAAATCCAGAATTTCAAGAGCTTTTTAGTAAACATCATTTATCGATTGATGTGGTTATTTCCCCTGAAATTGAAATTGCAAAATCCATTCATAGAAGCTTAGAAGTCCCCGGAGCTTTTGATGTGGTAACAATTCCACAGTCTCCTTTAAAAATTATCGGACTTCATTGCGGGGTGGGATCTCCCCTCTTAAATACGTCTTTAAAACTGTTAGGAACAATTGTTCATGACTGTGACTTTGTTGTATTGTCGATTACTAGATCTGGTCAGCCAATGATCCCAAAACGTGATGAACAACTTCTTCCTGGAGATGATATTTATATTCTCTCAAGACAAGAGGAAGTTTCTAAGGTCATGGCTCACTTTGGGTATACAAAAGATCAAAAGCAAAAGTGTGTAATTGTTGGGGCTGGAAATGTAGGCCTTACCCTTGCAAAAATGATAGAAGAAGAGGGAAACGCAAAAGCTCGTATAATTGAATTTAATCCAACAAAAGCAGAAGCTGCAGCAAGAACGTTAAAAGATGCAGAAGTTTTTTGCGGAGATGGGCTTGATTTAGAAATTCTTCAAGAAGCTAATATCTCTTCAAGTGATATGGTCGTGTGTGTTACAGCAGATGATAAAGTTAATATTTTATCTGGACTTTTATGTAAGCGCCAGGGGGGGAAGCGCTCAATGGTGCTTCTTAACAATATGGTTTATGCCCCTCTTGTGTCTTCTCTTGGTGTTGATGCCATTATCAGCCCAAAAACAATCACTGCAAGCACCATTTTAAAACATATTCGTCAAGGAAAGCTTAATTCGCTGTGCTCTTTTTCCCAAGGATTTGGCGAGATTTTAGAAATTCAAGTGGATGAAAGCTTAAGCTCCACTCAGTTGAGCTGCCAAGACATCCAAAAAAGTGGGGAAATTCTCTTAGCTGCTGTAATCAGAAAAGAAGAAGTCTTCATCCTTCCAACAAAACAGAACCTACAGCCAGGGGATAGGCTTATCTTAGCCGTTCGTCAAGAATCACTTTATTACCTAGAGGAAGTTTTCGACTTTTTGGCTAGTTAAGATCACAATAGTATGCGCGTTTTTAGATTTGTTTGTATTAAAGCTCTTGAATTTTTGAGAAAAAATAAGGGTGGGGATTTAAAGCTTGCGAATTACAGTTTTTATAACAGTTTTTACAAATGCCTCTGCCTTTGTAAAACTACTATAATATGTCACATTGAAGTTTGAGTGAAGAAAAACTCAAAAAGTGTATTCCACGAATTTCTATATCTTAGCAAAAGTGGATGGAACCTAGACGTAAACGTTA
>DATDSS010000110.1:0-3383 GCA_035291245.1 Alphaproteobacteria bacterium
AGGAATGCTCCCCATGTTTGGGCTGGAGCTATTCTTCTTAAGAACTCCGTCACCTCTCGTCAGTTTATAAAAGACTGGTTGGAATGTTGCAAGCTCCCAGGGATGCTCCAAGGCGTTTCAAAAAGGCCTCCCTATGAAGGATTTGTGCACCATCAACATGACGAAGGGATTTTGGGAGTCGTTGCAGCAAAAGAAATTAAAAATGTTCACTATATTCCTATTGATAATGTTTTTTATTCTTACATGAGAATGCACAGGCGTAAGGATAATAGTTATTCTTTATTGGGATATACCTCAAGTGATATGCTTGGCTTTGAAAAAAAGCTTCTTGAAAAGCCCATTTTTAAACAAATTCGAAAAGCAATTCAGTATTTTTCTAATGAGCGTGCTGACTAAAATGGCCTATATTTAGACCTCTTTGGCGACTCTGTTTTTTTGTCTTTTGAGGTTTTCTTTAAAATTTGAAAACTTCATTTAAATCTTGTGCGGATTTGTAAAGCTTTTTATTTGTTCAAAGCAACCTCCTTATGTGTTTAAATGAAATCTATTGGTAAAGTAATTTCTGCTCGTTTTTTATGCTTTTAAAAATACTTTGTTGTTTAGGAACTTTTTTTATAGCATCTTGTGCAAAAGCCCAAGAAGATTTATGGCCCTTTGAATCTATCAAAAACAGTGTTCTTAAACAGCAACCTCACGAGTTGGCAAGCAGTTTTTTTGTGGTTCGAACATTACCTACGGTTGTTAGTATTCTTGTCAATAGCGCGGTTGTTTCAAATCAACTTGGCTATAAAAATTTGCCAAAACCCAGCTATCCTCCAAGCCTTTTAAATAATTTTCGAGATAGGTTTTCTTCTTTGGGCATGAAAAGCTTTCAAGCTTTTTTAAATTTCACTTCGACTGCTGTGGCTTATACCTACACAGACATTGCCAATCACCCCTTATTAGGGACAGCCTTTTTTACAAGTTTGTCTTATTTTCTTTCCCCCCCCTACTGAATTGATAATTACAAAAAAAGTAGTGAGTGTTCAAACCTGGAAAGAAGGAAAAGTTAAATCTCCTGATAGCTATGTACAAATACTAAAGTCGTTAAACAAAGGAGATTTTTTAAGAGGCGGGACATTTAGTTTGTTATCCCAAGGGGCTAGTTGGTTTGGTTTTTTAACTTATGTAAATTTTTACCTCGCCCAAACAGATCAAGATGGCTTAAAAGGAATGCCTCTTTTGGTGCACTCCCTTGGGGCAGGTGTCGTGGAAGTAGCCACTTTTTTGCCCTTTAGTAATATGCAACGCTACTTACAACTGCACCATCAAACACCTTTTTCTATCTTTAAAAAAGAGAATACCTTAAGTTTTTACGAGCTCTTTTTAGAGCTTTATAAGCAAGACGGGCTTAAAACTTTTTATCGTGGGGCTAAATTTTCTTTGTTACCTACCACTCTTGCGAGCATGATAGAGCTTGGTATGTTAAGGCTTGTAAATGACAAAAGAATGCGTTAAGAATCAATCTGCCTTAAGTAAAAAAAGCGCCCTCAATCTTAATCACATTATAGCCTGCAATTGCGGATTAAAAACTCATGAGATCATTTTTTATTGGAGATTTCCTTGGGCCTTATACAGCAAAAACTTGACAGAAACTAGGAACTCTTGATATCTTATACCTGTAGCGAAAGGAGTTTTTTATGCGCTGCGTTTCTTATTGTACAGCAGAGGGGTACAACATTGATGCCCTCTCAAAATTCCTAAGGGAAGAAGAATTAGAGCCGAAATTTTATGCAGATGTTGTTCAAGTGCAGGTTGAAATTGAGGCAAGATTAACAGATATTTTTATTTTCCCGTATGGATGTATTACTATTTGGGGAGCTGAAGAAGAAGAGGGAGACTCTTTTTTACAAGCTCTTAAACCTTTTGAAATTTCCCCTTTATCTCAAATTATTGAGGATCAGAGTTTTTTTTCTTATGGGGATGAAACGATCGTCATTGAAGAAGAAGATCAACTAACGCTTGAAAGTGATGATGCGCTCATCAAGCTTTCATTTTCCTATGCGTTGTCTCAATCAGTTAAATTGAGGGCGTTTGAAAATTCAGTAGATCACTCTATTGAAAATTCTAGGCATCTGCCTCATGAGTTGGCAAAAACGGGAAAAATTTCGTTAACGGGACAAAAGCTTGCTCAAAAGATAGGGGAGCTCTTTGCTAAAAGGACCTCTATCAATCTCCACAGCAATATCCTTGACGTCCCTGAGTTTTTTTGGAAAAGACCGAAATACCAGCCTTATTACCTTATGGCTAGCAAGTATATGGATATTAAGGCTAGACTTGATATTTTAAATAAACGTCTTAATGTGGTTCACGAGCTTTATGAAATTTTATCCAATGAATTAAAGCACCATCATTCCTCTTTCCTTGAAACCGTCGTTGTAATTTTGATTTCAGTTGAAATTGTAATTGCCATAATTGGGCTTATTTTTTAAAAAGAGAAATTTTGTTTCCTTTGAAAGTTAAGACTCACTTTAGCTTATCTTTTGTTTTAAGCGTTTGCTATAGTGAGAAGAGGACGTCAAACAAGATTTTATAAAATAACTCATGAGATTTAGATTCGTATATCTATTATTGCTAAGCGTTGGTGTGCAAGGTTGCAGTATCCTAGATAAATGGCTAAATCCCAGTGAAGAGGGGCATCAATTTGAAGAGCTGGACTTGGAAAAAATATCATATGATGTTTCTTTCAGCCCAAGCTTACCCGGCTATGTCTTAGATAGATTAAAGAAAAAGTCAGAGCTTATTGAGTATCAAAAACGGCCCCCTACTTCAACGTTAGCTCTTATACGACGCATAAAAAAAGACCAAAAAATTCATGAACAAGTCTTAGACAGTCTTGGTTTTTTTGATGGGAGCGTGGGGTATGAAACACGTGTTGAAAAACTTCCTACTCAAGAAATTACTCATATTAAGTTTAACGTTGATTTAAAAGATCGCTACACCTTAAGGGATTTAAATTGGATAAGCACTCATCCCTCTAGGTCTATTCCTGATTTAAAAGACCTAAAAACCCTAGTGGGCCTTAAAAAACAAGAGTATATCGATGTAGAAAAACTCTTGACTGCTTGCGAAAAGTTACGCTTTTTCTTAAGTAAAAAGGGATATCCTTATGCAGGTGTTACAATCAAACACGGCAGCATAGATAGGCAAGCTAAAAAGCTTGATGTGCTTTTTTTAATTGATCTTGGCCCTAAAACGAGATTAGGAAATATTAGTTTTTCCGGTTATAAAGACGTTTTCCCAGAGTTTATTAAAAGGCGTGCACCATTAAAAAAAGGTGATCTCTATAATGAAAATAAAATAGAAAAAATTAGAAAAAAGCTTATCAATACCCAACTTTTTTC
>DATDSS010000111.1:0-7737 GCA_035291245.1 Alphaproteobacteria bacterium
CTTTTAAAGGTCAGCGATGTTTCGTTTAAACATGGTAAACTTATTGGAGCGATGGAACAGCTTGGCTTTGATTTTCAAAACGAGGCCCGTCTTAAATCCCTTACAACGGAAGTGCTTACCACTAGCGCTATTGAAGGAGAATCCTTAGACCAAGACCAAGTGCGCTCCTCTATTGCCAAAAGGCTTGGCATGCCCTTATCTGGTCTTGTAACATCAAGCCCTGATATTGATGGTGTTGTTGAAATGATGTTAGATGCCACGCAAAATCCTTATGATCCTTTAAGTTTAAAAAAAATCTTTGACTGGCACTGCAGTCTTTTTCCAACAAGAAGAAGTGGCATGAGGTCCCTTAAAATGGGCGACTTTAGAACATCAAAGTCTGGTCCTATGCAAGTCGTATCTGGAGCTTATGGGCACGAAAAAGTCCACTTTGAGGCCCCACCTGCTAACCATTTAAAATTTGAAATGACCCGCTTTATTGAGTGGTTCAACAAACCTTTAGAGCCAACAATGGATCTTTTTGTTAAGTCTGCCATTGCTCATTTTTGGTTTGTAACCATCCACCCTTTTGAAGATGGTAATGGAAGAATTGCAAGAGCCCTTGCTGATAAAATTCTTTGTCAAAAGGATGGCACAAAAAAAAGATTTTATAGTATGTCGTCTCAAATTATAGCAAAACGAAAAACTTATTACGAAGCCTTAGAAAAACAGCAAAAAAGTACACTCGATATAACACCATGGATTTTTTGGTTTTGGCCCCTCCTTAACAGCCATGTAAAATCCGCCGTTTCGATAATTTAAACTGGAAAATTTTTAATGAGTTTCTCGTAGTTTTCTTGGGTATCTGCAAATGACAGGCTTGAGTAAATTTCTAGAGATTTCCTTGATTTGTGGCCTGAAAACGGCTGAATAAGAGCATCATCTAACCCCTGTTTTTTAAGCCATGTAAATAAAAAATGGCGTAATTTGTGGGGGGAAATTGAATGAGCAATTCCAGCCTCTTTTGTATATTTTGAAAGCATTTTTCGGATCCCTCTGTCGGAATAAGCCCGCGTTGGTTCTGACTCAAAAAGATAAACGGAACCATTTTTGCGCATAGTGGCTATATGATAACTCAAAACAACCTTGAAACTTTCTGGGTAAGGAACGATACGATCCTTTTTTACCTTTCCTTGATTAATCCTGATCTGACATCCTGTTTCATCAATATCATCCAGTTTAATATGTACTAGTTCAGATACGCGAACGCCCGTGTAAAGAAGCGTTTTGATAACGAGAACATCGTTCATATTTTTTGATTCCCAAACAACCTTGTAGAATTTTATCACTTCCTCTTGTGTTGGCACATAAGGGAGTCTTTGTTCTTTTCGCCCTGGTGTGATTTCAAGTTCCTGCCTTAGATGGCGAAAGAGTTCCCTCAAATAATTATAGTCTGGATTTTCTTTAAGAAGCAATTTGGCGAATTGCTTGGCTTTTTCTCGAACGGGTGTACGTGTTGTCATAAGCATTCTCGTTGGCTGGGTGTTTAAAGGGAATACGTTTTGTAAGGTCTATTGTGAAATATCCATAAGGCGTCAGATGACCATGAATTAAAGGGGATAATGCCCTAAAATCTTGCGCCGTGAAGTTCAAATTTTCTGAATTTAGGATTTCTTGAATCATGAGCGTATTGATATACACCATACAGGTTTGTAAAAGGTGGAGACATAAAATGCTAAGTTCTTGATTTTCAGGGTTGTTTGTCGAAAGTTCACCCAGTTTTCCGTAGAAAATGAAATCCATGACACCGTTGACACGCTCAACAACGTTTAGGGATTCATGGATATCAATTCTTAATGATTCTTTTTCAATATATTGACACAGAAAAATGGTTCGAATTACTTTCCCAAGTTCTAGAAAAGCCTTGTAAAGGGGATCGTCTTTATTGGCGGTTGATAACCTTTTCAAAAGGACGGATGGATCGACACAGCCTGTTTTAAGGGCAGCAGCACATTGAACGAATTGTTCATAGTGTTCTTTAATCGTTGTCCACTTGATGGGCGTTTTTGCCACGGCATCGTCAATGTTTGAATACGTGTCATCTTTTGATGCTTTATACAGCTTTTGTTTATTGATGTTTTTGATCCTTGGTAAAAGATCAAACCCTAAAAGATGAGAAAAAGCAAAGCCTACTGCGCTTTGCCCGTGGGTATCTGTATAAATCTCATTCATTTCCATGGCTGTATCATGCTCTAAAATACCTTTGAGCATGGAGCCTACTTCAGAAGACGTGCACGTTTTAAGCTGCGAGTAAACAATCAAGGCTTTCTTATCAACATGCCAATAAACCATAACGCCTTTTCCGCCATAACGCAGATGCCATTCACTCAATAAGTTTTGATCCCAAACACTTATTTTTGTAGAGTCACAAGCACAACCAACAAGACCTACCCCCCATATTTTTTTGTCTCGAATCTCAATCACGCCATTGACGACGTCTTTAATGGCCTCTTTGACACAATCTGCTCTAATATACCGTAATTTCACATACGAAAGTTCTGAGGCCATATCATAAAACTCTCCAAACGCCATCCTAGAAATCCCCATATTGGTGCCAAGTCCATAGATGCACAAAAGTTTTCTAATGGTTAAATCTGATATACTAAGGCGTTCACTTGATAGTACACTTTTCAACTTCTTAGAAAAACCAAGGCGAAGGTCTGTTTCCGTCAAAATATCCATCAATGATAGGGATCCCCACCTTTCAATAATTTTTTTATGCAGGAGATGAAGATTGTGTGGCACTTCTTGTGGCGTGTAGGGGGTTATCTTAATGGCGCCTTTATTTTCACGATCTTTTATTTGAACACTTTTGTTTGTTAAAATGGTGTCATTGAGACTGTTTAAAGATTTTAAGAGATCCTTTTTCAGGTCTTCAATAAATGTATCTGCATCTTTTGGTAGGCCCAAAAGAGATAGATAAGAGGTTATATTTTCTTTGAAATCCTGTGGCATATCCTCTTTTGGATTGCGATAACGCAGGCTCTCCTCAATCCACACGTTTTTAACAGATAACGCAACGGCCAGCTGCTCAAACAAAGCACATTCATAGGCGTTTTTATTAAAAGTCGTGATACCATTTTCTGATTTTATATCCAAAAAAGAGATCCATTCAGGACTGAAAATATCTGTATAAAGCACTTCACTGACAGACGTTTCTTCTTGGATCCATTCGTAGGCATTCAAAAGTTTTTGACATCTTTCATCATCTAAATCTGCTTTTAACGTTAAAACCTTTAAAATATCCCAAATCATTTTCCTATTGCCATGGTTATAAAGAGACAACGATTTAGCGTTCACCTGATTTTTAAACCAGGTGCCTTTGTATTTGAGATCGGCCACAATTTCTTTTAATTTTTGTTCAGGAACAGCTTCGTAAATCTTTTTCTCAATTTTACTTTTTGGGTGTGTCAGGGCCGTATCTGCAAGCGTGAATAAGGTGTCAAACTTCCCATTCACACGTTTTACCTCGCGCATGACATATGTTTTGACATGTTTTTCCGCTTTTAAATGGAGGCGTTGAATAAGCTTTGTCAGGAGTGTTGCTAAATTATCTAAGCAAAGAAACCTTTTGTAAGACAAAAAAGACCCCATTAAGGCATACTTTTGATCAGCGTTATAACGAAGTAAGTGACTTGGGGATTGTGATACAACGCGGTCATGGTATTTCATGAGTAGCTTGTCATCAAAAGTACCTTTGATTGTTTTTGGAAACTCAAAAGATTCTAGATGACGCAAAAGCGTCGTTTCATTTTTAATAGATTGGCGTGTGAGATAGGGATTGCGAGCCTTCATATTTGAAAGAGACAGGTCATCGTTTTGCCCTTTTAAAAATATGTCTATTTTTAGTTTGGTTACATCGGTTAAGCACTCGCTGAATTGTTTGAAAAACTGTTTTTCAAAATTTATTGTTGCTGATTTTAAAAACCGCGTTTGCTGTGCTGGAGAGAGAGATGCAATCCTGTGCTCATCAAAATACTTAGAACACACCTCTTCAACATTTTCAAAACTTAAACATTTTGGAAAAATGAACGTGCTTAAATAAGTTGTGAGTTCTTGTTTTTGTATGTTTGTGATAATTGTGTATCCAAAAAGTTTTCTAATCGTGCTTTTGTTTTTTTCAATAGAACTACTTTTCCAATTGATCTCGGTGTTCACAGCCAAAGGCAATTGCTTAATTATGATCTTGCTTATTTTCTCAACGTCAGGATCATTTTGAATCGGAAATTTTTTATATTTCTGGAAATATTTATATAAAACACCAAACGCAACTTGATTGGACTTTTCTCTCTTCGAGGTAATCTCAAGTATTTCGTCATCACTTAGTTTGAATTCGGTCATTTATTGAGTTCCTATAATAACTAGTGTCGGTACCAAAGCCACCACATCTGTATAAATAGTGTCGATACATTCTAAGAAACAGGTTAATATTTTTCTTGAAAATACACAACGGTTAAAACAAGGAACTCCAATCTTTTCAAATTTAAGGACAAACGGCGGATTTTACATGGATGTTAAGCAAGGGCCTAATTGGCATTCCAGAAACAAACCCTCCAAATTTCCTTGTGCCGTAGAATTAAAACAGAAAGGAATCTAGAAAAGATGAAATAAGTTTTAAGCAAGCTTTACAAAAGATGAAGGTAGCCCCTTCGGGATCGATTTTTAGGAATAGGTCCCAAACTCATTCAAGCGGCTTTCTATTAAAAGTAGCGGTCGTGAGCGTTGAGGTTAGGAGTGACAATTAGAAAACGCGCGCATAGCCAAATTTCACAAAATTTCCTCCGTTAAAAATCATCCCAAAATATTAAAATGCGCCTTGTTTTGGAATACTTTTTTTGGCACTAGTTTTGGTACATCTTTTTACCTATTTTTTTGTAAAAAAGCAAGCTAGTTAGCATATGTTCCAAAAACACTTGTTTTTGGAACAGGTCTAAAGCCCCACCCTTACTGTGCCTATTTCTTAAGCACAGTCATTTAAGGGCTGTTTAAGGGGAATTTTACTTGTCACTAACAGACTTATCCACAGGTTTTGGGGAAAAGGTTAACAAAGGGTTGAAAAATAAAAATAGAGCAAAACACTAGAAAAACAGCTACTTTCGTGCTATATTATAAGAAATAATAACTAAAGAAAAGACTTCTTATGGCTAAGCTTAATCCAAGAGTTGATGTGGTTTTTAAAAAACTGTTCGGCGTTGAAGAAAACAAAGATCTTCTCGTTTCTTTGATTAATTCCATTGTGTCACAAGAAGATCAAATTGAAGGTGTTACCCTTTTAAACCCCTATAATTTAAAGAATTTTTTAAATGACAAGCTTTCTATTTTAGATATCAAAGCGAAGGGGTTAAACGGTCAGTACTATAACATTGAAGTGCAAATCTCTGATGAAAGTGATTACGATAAAAGAGCGCTGTATTATTGGGCAAAACTTTATACAGAGCAATTAAAAGAAAGTTCAGATTACGAAGTTTTGAAAAAAACAATTGGCATTCATATTTTAAATTTCACATCTATCCCGGAAGTTGAGCAGTATCACAATACATTTATTGTCACTGAAAAAGATATGGGAATTCCTTATTTTAAGGACTTTGAGCTCCATACGATTGAGCTTAAAAAATTCACAAGTAATCCAAAAGAAAATTTAACGGATATTGCAGCAAAAGTTAAAAGTTCACTTGATAGATGGGCAGCTTTTTTAAGTCGTCATGATTTGTTGGAAAAAGAGTCTTTACCCAAAGAATTAGAAGACAAAAATCTTAAAAAAGCCATTGGTGTTTTAGAGCACATGCGGTTTGGTGACCTTGAAAGACAACACTATGAGGATCATTTAAAGTGGCTTCGAATTGAAAGCAGTGCTTTAAAAAAACATGGTGAAAAAAAGCTTGAAGAGGGGATTGGGATTGGTGAGGAAAGGCAAAAACAAAAAGCTCTAGAAGAGAAAAAAGAGATAGCTAGAAGTTTGTTGGATAGAGGGCTTTCTAGGCAAGAAATTTCAGAAATAACTGGTCTAAAAGAAGGAGAGTTTTAACTCTCTTTTTTAAAGATTTTCGACCTCATTTTCCTTTTTTAAAGCTGCCTTTTCTTGATTTTCTTTCCATTTATTATATTTTTCTTTTTTAAGAGCGAATTCTTTGCGCAGCTGATTATTTTTTTCTAAAACTGCTTCTAATTTCTCTTTTGCAAAGTCTTTTTCTGATTCAGAAATTAGGGCATCTTCTTCGCCTAATAATGTAATTCTGTGAGAGCTATTTAAAAAATTTTCTAAATATTTTTGACGTCTTGTATAAACTCCTAAAGCCTTTCTTAAAACCATTTTTGAAAATAAAACATCCTTTGGAAGGTTTAAAAGAATCTCCTTATCACAATGAAGTTTAAGAGGCTTTGGGTCATGTAAATCAAAGCATAAAGGGTAGGTTTCACATAAAAATTCAAGAGCTTTTTTGCGTTTTTCTAAGAAGACTTTTTTAAACTCTTGTTTATTTATTTTTTCTAGTCGATCTTTTTCTTTTTGCTCAATTTCTTCTGGTGTAAGAGGCTGTTTTTTAGAAAATTTCAAAGAGGTTTTCTCTTTTTTTTCCACAGTTTTTTTATCATCAATCTTTAAGTTTTGAGCTGTATTTTCTTCTTGAGATTTTTTAAATTTCGTGAGCAGACCTTCTTTTTTTATCTCAACTTGGACAGGTTTTTTTTGTGTTAGAATATGCAAATCTTGCAGTGATAATTTTGTCATTTTAGTCTGATTCCTGTCTTGATAATATGGTCTAAGAGTTGGTTAGAAGAGGTTGGTGTTTTAGTAAGAAAATCGATTTTTTGATCCCCTAATTTCCATTTAAGTTCTACTAAAAAGGACATCTTTTTTTCAAAAAGTAGGGAAGAATCTGTGCAAAGAGTTTCAACCATTAGATCAATATCTCCACCTTTTTTCGTATCATCTGTTCGGGATCCGAAAAGCCAGAGTTTATCATTTTTTTCAAAAATAGTTGAAAAAATTTCTACTATAATTTCTTGCTCACTTTTAGTTAAGCGCATGGCTAACTAAGCTCCTTAACGTAAGCTCTTTTTTTAAGATGATTGATTCCTTTAGTCATAAAAAAATCTTTTGAGTGTAAAGCGTTTTCAGTCTCAAATTTTTCAAACATATGTAAAAGAAATCCAACAACATAGGCACCTTTATTAAACTCTAAATCTTGCAAATCATCACCCTCTTTTATGTCACAAATTTCTGGAAGAGACGTTGTAAAAAAAAGCCCTCCAAGTTGAATAAGTGTTCTTGTGCGAGCCTTTCTATTGGAGTCTTCTTGCCTTTTCATTTTATGTAAAAGCACAGCTTTTTTTGCTAAAAGTCTATTGTAGGCTATCTCTTTTTTTTGTAAGATATCTATCTTTTTTTGTGCAGTTTTTTTATCTAAATTCATAAAAAAGACCAAAAATTTCTTGTTAGTTTTTTAAAAGTTTTTTTCCAATTTCAAAAAACTTTTCGTGTGAAATTGGATCACTTTTTAAGGTCTTTAGTGTTGAGTCAAGAGCGCCTAAAAGTGTTGTGAAATCGATTTCAAAAGCACCTCGTTCAGTTAAGAAAGTTGTTAGAAAGGAGTTTAAATCTGCTTTGATTTTTTCCTGTTCTGATTGTATGGATTTAATTTTTCCCTCTAAAGAGGAAAGCTTTTCTAGGCTTGATTTTGCAGATTTCACTGTTGTTTT
>DATDSS010000112.1:0-2788 GCA_035291245.1 Alphaproteobacteria bacterium
TCCTTGCGATTTTTTGAAGGATTGGGAACGGTCGCGATCTTTTTGGCGTCTTCTATGGCTTCTTTAGAAAAAGAAAATGCAAGCCCCGCATTTAACACACCAAGGGATGGAAAAAGTCGTTGATCATGGACATTTCCAAGGCGTTCAACATGGTCAAGCTTTTGCCCTTCAAAAACACAAACCACCACATCATCTTGCTCAAAATCTTTGCAAAATTGATCTGGAATTTTATATTTAAAGCGATCATTTTTGCGGTGAAGGGCCGTTATACTCTTATTAAGTTTTTGAAAAACTCCTATTTTAAGGGAATTACCACTTAAATGTTCAAAAGTTTTTAAAATATCCGCTGCTGGATAGTGTTTTTCTAAAGAGGGGCAGTTTCCTTCACACAAATTAAGGCGTTTAGATTTTTCTTTTTTAAGAAGGCCAATCGCAACCAAATGGGTTAAAAACGCCTTAAGCTCTCTTCTGGGTTCTAAGCCTTTAACACCAAGATGAGATGCCACCTCTTTCCTTAAAAGAGGGCCATTTTTTTTAAAAACCATAACGATTTTATGCTTTAAAATCGCCTCATTTTCAAAGGTGGCAATGTTTGTCATAATTTATTGGCCTAGCTTGTCAAAATCATTCATGAGATTTTGTACAGCTTGCACAGAGCTGTCAAAGGCTTGTTTTTCCTCTTGGGTTAAATCAAGCTCAATTACTTTTTCAACACCATTTTCCCCAATAATAACAGGAACGCCTACATAAAGGCCATTTACGCCATACTCTCCATTAAGGTGGGCTGCACAAGGTAAAATACGTTTTTGGTCAAAAAGGTAAGCTTCAGCCATAGCAATTGCAGAAGCGGCAGGCGCGTAAAAAGCAGAACCTGTCTTTAAGAGGTTAACGATTTCTCCTCCCCCATTTCTGGTACGCGTAATAATTTCTTGGAGTTTTTCTTGACTCATCCACCCTTTTTTTATTAAATCAGGTAAAGGGATACCGCTTATGGTTGTATACCTTGGAAGAGGAACCATTGAATCGCCATGCCCCCCTAAAACAAAAGCTTGGATATCGCTTACGCTGATTTTAAGTTCTGCTGCTAAAAAGGTTTTATAACGTGCACTATCTAAGATACCTGCCATTCCAACCACGTGAGAAGTAGGAAGCCCACTATAGCGTTGCATCAATCCTACCATCACGTCTAAGGGATTGGTAATCACGATGACAAAGGCATTTGGACAGTATTTTTTAATATTTTCACCAGCTGACTTCATAACAGAGCTGTTAATTGTTAAAAGATCATCACGGCTCATGCCTGGCTTTCTGGCAACACCTGCAGTAACAATCACCACATCAGAGTCTTTTAACTCTGAAAAATCGTTACTTCCCTTAATAAAGCCTGAGTGCCCTTCTACAGCGCAAGACTGCAGCAAATCAAGACCTTTTCCTTGGGGAAGACCTTCTGCAACGTCAAGCAAAACAACATCGCCTAAATTTTTTAAAGATACTAAGTGAGCAAGTGTTCCACCAATATTACCAGAACCTAGTAAGCTAATTTTTTTACGCGCCATGAATAAACTCCAATTGTTACAAATACCGTTAAAATTCACTATAAACTTTAGCACTAATTCCTGCAAAAAGCCTAGAGGGTATATCCAAAAATAACTCGACAGAATGCCTTTTATCCCTATACTTTTTCTCTTTTAAAATAAGGACATCTTTTAAAATAGCCTTTATTCATTAAAAAAAGGTTAACGCTTAGTTTTAGAGCCCTCTGATTTAAAATTTTTCACAGGTTTTGTTGTGCTTTTGGTAATATTTTTTCAAAAGGACTGATTTATGCTAAAAAACATTTTTCCCAAACAAACCTCTTTACAGTTGAAATAGGCTGTTTTGTTGCAATTGCAGCACTAAAGAGTGGCGAAATCTCAAAGCTTTGTATACTCCACTCCTTAGATTCCATTGGAAAAGTCTTTATCGAAATACTGGGATTTGAGGAGTCGATATCTCTAAAAGAAACATTTTCTAGACCAAAAGACAACCCCTCACCTACCCCTTTTATGAAAGCTTCCTTGGCTGTCCAATACTTGAAAAATAAATCATCTCGTTGAGCGGGGTGATTTAAAAAATACTCATATTCATTGGTGGTTAAAACTGTTTTTGCAAGATTTGTTATGTCTTGAAGAGGGCGGCGTTTTTCTATATCAACGCCAATTCTTTTAAAGGTCGTAAGGCCCAAAAGAGCCATCTCGCCTGAATGACTTAAATTAAACTCTATGTTTTTTAAAGGCTCTTTTAAATAGGGTTTTTGAAACTTAGAATACTGGAAGGCAATTTCTTGAGAAGGGAGTCTTAAGTATAGACTTAAAATCTCTCTTAAGGCACCATGCGAAACAATATAAGGCTCTTTAATCAGGATTTTTTGGACATTTTCTTTTTCCTTCTCACTTAAAATTTTAAAAAGTGACTGGTACACTAATTCTGGCTGGATAAGAGGAATGATCCATAAATGTACTTCAAAAGGAGCCAACGTATAAACCATCTTTTAAAGAGCTTAGAGTTTCTTAAACAAAAAACTATAATGCAATCCTTAAAAAATCATTAAGATTTTAAAGAAAATCTATTAATACAAAAACTCTTATGCAAAACCAACTAATACCTAAGGGAACAAAAAAAGCTGTTTTTTCTTGCTTTAAAAGACGCAGTTGAAAAAACATTAAAACGCTTGTAAAAATCCACCACGGGCCTAATAAGTCAAGAGGGATAAAACCTGCCAAAAAGGGGAAAATCAAAAGATCTGCGG
>DATDSS010000113.1:0-2572 GCA_035291245.1 Alphaproteobacteria bacterium
CGTCATGATAGCTGCCATCACTTAGAAGTTCCGTTAATTTTACTAATTTTTCATTAAGAATTGCCACGAAGTTTAATTATCCTTGATAGATTTTACAAAAATTTTCAATATCTTGGGGCGTTGAAAGTGAGTAACACGTGGCGTTTTCAAGCGTTCTTTTTAAAAGTCCTGTTAAAACTTTTCCAGAACCTAACTCTAAGGTTGTTGTAACCCCCGCATTGTTGAGAAAATCCATAGTTTCACGAAACCTCACGCGCCCACAAATTTGCTCCACAAGGAGGGACTTAATATCCTTTGGCTCTAAAATAGGGCTTGCTGTAACGTTTGCGATAATTTTAACAGATGGGCCCTTAATGTCAACTTCTTCAAGAGCTTTTCTCATAGCAGTTGCAGCTGGTTGCATTAACGGACTATGAAAAGGAGCACTAACAGGAAGCACAACGCATTTTCTTGCTTTTAATTCTTTTGCAAGCTCAATAGCTTGAAGAACTGCTTCTTCATGACCACTTAACACCACTTGTCCTTCGCTGTTATCATTTGCAATTACACAAAAAGAAGTGGGCGTGGAAACTTTTTGACAGATCTCATCTAAGGCATTATAGCTCAAGCCTAAAACAGCAGCCATTGCCCCTTTTCCAGGGGCTACTGCCTCTTGCATGGCATTTCCTCTGGTTTTTAAAAGAAGCGCTGTTGTTTTTAGGTCAAAGGTATCAAAAGCACAGTGTGCGCTGTATTCCCCTAATGAATGACCTGCTGCAAAAGAGGTTATTTCGTGCAATTTTTTCCCTAAATGATGCTCCAATACTCTAACACAAGCTATACTTACTGCCATTAAAGCAGGCTGAGTATTTTGAGTGAGAGTTAAAGTTTCACTATCACCTTCAAATATAAGTTTTGAAAGGTTTTGTTTTAAAGTTTCATCAATTTCTAAAAAAACGTCTTTTGCTACCTCAAAAGCATCAAAGAGTTCTTTACCCATCCCAACTGATTGAGAGCCTTGTCCAGGAAATACACATGCAATCGTCATAAAAGTTTTTGTTCCTAATGTTTAGTTGTTTTTTTGCTGCGATTTCCCTAGTAAAAGACACTCTTTTTTTAAGATCAAGCGAATTTTTTATTTTTTTGTTTAAAAAAACAAAAAAATGTTTTCATAAACAAAAAATAGTTGAAATTTAAATTCAAAAACGCCTACTTTAATAAATAAAATTATATATTTATAAGGAACTTAGTATGAAATTCAAGCTATTTTTAGCTTTTTTTATTTTTCAATCCGTATTACCTACCTATTCTTGTGATGAAGACGAAAAAATATTAGGGAAGAGGTCCATAGAAGAAAAACAAAATAATGAAGAAAATTATAATGTAAAAAGAGTAAAATTAAACACAAATTATATACCATCCTGGGATGAAGAACACATTAAAGAACTAAGTGATTTAGCAGATAGTTGTTTTAATAAAGAAGAATACGAAAAATCCTTAGAATTATATTTCTACCTAGAAGATTTAGGGGAAACTAGCTGCATTTTTAAAATTGCCTTTATCTATGATAATGGTTTGGGTGTTAAAGAAAACGGACAAAAAGCTTTTGAATATTACTTAAAAGCTGAAAAGCGTGGGGATTTAGACGCCAGTTATAACGTTGGATATTTTTACAAAAATGGAAATGACTGTGAAAAATCACTAGACAAAGCTTATACCTATTTCCTAAAAGCAGGAAGGGCTGGTGACTCTCAGGCTTTATATAAAATAGGTCGCATGTTTGAGAATTACCACTATGAGCCTTTTAACGCAGGTATCAGCTCTGCCAAAGAAAGCATAGAAAAAGCACTCACTTATTACAAGGCCGCTGCAAAAAATGGCTATTTAAAAGGATATCACCGCCTAGGGGACCTCTATAGCCAAGATTTGGCCTATGAAGAAGATACCATAATATCTAAAAATGAGCGCAAGGGCATTTTCAACTACTTAAAAAGCTACTCTTGCAAATACAATGAGAATCAAACCACAGAAGTAGGCATCACAGAGAAAGAATATAATAAAATTATCCAAACATATAACAAAATTTATGGCGAATTGATTTTTTCAAAGCAGCACTGCAAACCTGAAATTTATGTACGTAAGTTTTTTGAGGACAACGGACTTTCTTTAAATGATATCTATAAAAATTTTAAGATTTTTTCTGATTTTTTGGAAATAACCGTTGATATCATAAAAAAATTCCACACAAACGCAGGACTTTTTATTGATGTTTACGTTCCAAAAAATAACGATTCTATAAACTTTAAAAACATAAACTCTTTTAAGATCGAAGATGAAGTTTTTTTAAGTATCGGAAAAGAAAACTGTAACCTTCATGAAGAAATTCGTCTCATGCTAAACACAGATGATAGTTTCATAATGTCTATTTTTGAAAAATCTAGAAACCTACACAATATTTATAAAGAAATAGTTGATTCTATTGATAAAAATAAGCTAGATAATGATAAGCTTTATATATACAATTCCTTAAGTGAAAGAATGAAGATGTTTAATTGTATTTTACTTATACCCGATATTTTAAAAAACCTTATTA
>DATDSS010000114.1:0-4435 GCA_035291245.1 Alphaproteobacteria bacterium
TTTAAGTGGGTGTGACAGCATTAAAAACACCCTTGGGATGGATCATTATACTCCAGATGAGTTTGAGGTATCTAGTAATCCTCCTCTTACCGTTCCAACTGATTTTTCTTTAAGGCCACCAAAGGATGCTTCTTGTGAAAAAGAAAACACAGCAGCAGATGGAACGTGCCAAAAAGTCTATACAGCTGTCTTTAAAGAAAAGCCAAAGCAAACAACAGTTTCCACTCAAAGCGATAAGGCTGTTTTAAATCATTTAAACGAAACAATGCCTGCTGATGCTTCTATTCGCAAAAAAGTGCAAGAAGAATCTCATGTAATGGATGATAATGATAATAGAGTTATGGCAAGACTTAAACGTCTGCCTGCTGAGATTAAAGGAAATCTAGGTTCTTTAAACTCAAAAGAGGCCAAAGACACTAAGGATTTACCAAAGGATAAACAAAGCTCATGATCTTAAAAAAGATAGTTCTTTACACCTCATGTTTTGTTTTAAGTGGTATGGGGTTTGCCGCCACTGATTTAAATCACTCACAAAGGAGCGCTCTTATGCCTGAACATCTTGTATCTCAAGAACCAACACTTGCAATTGACGTTTTGCCAGTTTTGGGTGAAAAAGCCATTTGGCATGTGGAAAGCCACCAAAACCCAATCGTTTCTTTTAGTTTGGTTTTTCAAAATGCTGGTTCTAAGGGTGACCCTGATCATAAGAAGGGGGTTAGCAGTTTTTTAAGCTCTCTTTTAGAAGAGGGATGTGGGGAGCTGTCTTCTTTAGAGGTTAAAAAATACCTTTTAAAGTATAATATTGAACTTTACGTAAGTGGCGAGCAAGATACTTTTTCTATATCTTTTAGATGCCCAAAAGATAGCGTCAGGCAAGCTTTTGACCTAATGAAGCTAATGCTTACAAAACCTCGTTTTGATAAAGCACCTTTTGAACGTGTGCGTCATCAAATGGTACAATCTTATGAAGCTGCTCTTGTAAATGACCGTCAAAGAGCAGGGGAGGTTTTGTCTCAAGTCCTTTATGGCGATCATATCTATGCAAAGTCTTATGAGAATTTAATAAGAGAGAGCAAATTTATAGCTCCTGAGGATCTTCATCTATTTATGAAAGAAAGATTTGCTCTTGATCAAGTGGTGCTTGCAAGTGTGGGCGATCTTACAAAAGAGGAAGTTTTGGCTTTTGTAAAAGACCTGCTTAGTGCGCTTCCTAAACAATCAAAGCCCTTGGATGTAAAAGACGTTGCTTTAAAAAATTTAGGAGAAATCAAACGCGTTGAGTTGGATGTTCCTCAAAGTGTTATTAGGTTTGCGCAACCTGGTATTAAAAGAAAAGATCCTGACTTTTATGCAGCGTATGTGGCTGAAAAAATTTTAGCTGATGGGTCGTTTGAATCAAGGCTTTGGAACTCTGTTCGTGAAAAAAGTGGGCTTGCCTATTATTGTTCTGCTGATCTTCAATGGTCAGATCATGTGGAGTTGATTTCTGGGGTTACTGCTACTAATAGTCAAAATGTGGACCAAGTTATAACGCTTATCAAACAAGAGTGGCAAGGTATTATCGATTCTGGCGTTACTCAAGAAGAACTAGACTTTGTAAAAGGTCGCTTGATTGGTTCTTTTGCCTTAAATTTTGATTCGACTCTTCAGATTTTATCAGCTCTTATTTTATATCAAAGAGATGGATTGACGCCTAATTTTATCAAAGAGCGAAATACTATTATTCAAAATCTCACGCTTGAAAAAGTTAATGAGGTAGCTAAAAAACTCTTTAACCCAAATACTTTAACGTTTGTGGTGGTGGGTAAATGAAACGGTTTGTTTTAACTTGTATGATGGGGATTTTAAGTATGAGCGCATCTTATGGAACGTCTTTGTTTAGCCCAAAGACTTTTAAACTGGATAACGGATTAAGTGTTATTTTTGTAAAAAACAGCCTTTCTCCAGCAGTCAGCATTGCTCTTGGGTATAAAGTTGGAACAGCAGATGATCCTGCTAATATGGTAGGGCTCTCCCATTTCTTAGAACACATGATGTTTAAAGGAACAAAGAAAGTTCCAGAAAATGGTTATACAAAAAAAATCCTCTCCGTTGGTGGACGAACCAATGCTTTTACAAGCTTTGATTATACAGTCTATGTAACAGACATTGCAGCAAGATATCTGGAAATGGTTTTAGAGCTTGAAGCTGACCGTATGGAAAACCTTGGGTTTTCTCCACAAGATATTATTTCCGAACAAAAAGTCGTTATGGAAGAGCGCTTAATGCGCATGGATAATAACCCTTTTGGAGTTGCCATGGAAGCTTCGTTGCGGGCAAGTTTTTGGCACCACCCTTATGGTGTTCCCCCAATTGGCTATCCTCATCATATTCAAGCTTATACCTTTGATGCAATGATGAGCCATTATCATAAATGGTACGCTGTTAATAATGCAGTTTTAATAGTTTCAGGTAATATCGAGTTTGAAGACCTTAAACAAATGATTTTGCGCCAGTTTTCTCATCTTACTCCAAAAGAGCTTCCAACACGTTTTCGCCCAAAAGAGCCAGACCACCAAGGTGTTAGTGAAACCATTGAACAATATGGCGGAAGGCTTCGTCATACGATTTTGTCTTATTCTTATGAAGCGCCTAATTTTACTCAAGATGTTTCAGTTTTGAAAAAAGAGGACTTTTTTGTGCTGCAAGTTTTGGGAGAATTATTAGCTGGCAGCGAAAACTCCAAGCTTTACGACCGCCTTGTGGAGAAAAAGAATTTAGCTTTATCTGTATCATTTTCTTATGCAGATAGTAGTTTAGATCCTCAACCGTTTTCTCTTACTATTGTTTTAGCACCTAACGTCTCTTTTGAAATGATTGAAAAAGAAATCAAAGAAGAGTTAGAGCTTTTGCTTAAAGAAGGTATAAAACAAGAGGATGTTGATCAATCTATCAGAGACCTTAATGCGTCTTTGTTTTTTAGCTTAGATGGAACTTCTGGGGCCGTGATGAGTTTAGTGCCAGTTCTTGTTGGAATCCCATTAGAAACACTTGATGCATGGCCAGAAAACTTTACAGACATCAAAGCAGATAAAGTGAAACTTGTTTTAGAAAAATTATTATCAAAGCCACCTCTTGTAAAGTTAAAGCTATCTCCTCAATTACCTGTTCATAAGGAAGGTGCTTTTTCAAATGTGGGGCTTGTTGAAACTGTGAAAAATTTGTTTAAGTAAGGAAAAGAAATGAACTTTGAATATTCTTGTGCTTTAAGCCCAGTTTCCATGGATTTAGTAAGCTCTTACCAAGAGTTAGAAAACCTACCACACTTAAAAATCTTATCCCAAGATGATAATACCTCTTACGAAAAAGCTATGAATTTTGCAAAAGATTTAAAAACTATCGTGGTGCTTGGAACTGGAGGATCAAGTCTTGGGGGGCAAACGATTTATCATGCCTTTAAAAAACAGTCTTTAAGAACATTTATTTTTTTAGATAATATTGATCCAGTTACCTTAGAGGAGGTTTCTAAGGAGCTTGATTTAAAAACTACTGGCTTTTTAGTTATTTCAAAGTCTGGAAATACACCTGAAACGCTCAGTCAATTTTTATATTTCAAAGAATTGTACGCATCAAAAAGCTTAAAAGATCATTTCTTAAGCATAACAGAACCTAAAGACAGCGCCTTAACAAGGATGTGTGAAACGTACTGTTTGCAAAGTATCTCCCATCCCTTGGATATAGGGGGCAGATACAGTGTTTTTTCAGTTGTTGGTATGGTTCCTGAAGTTTTAATGGGGCTTGATGCAAAAGCTTTTAAGCAGGGGGCTCTTACATACTTTAACAACTATCAAGATGAATCACTTTTATCTGTTAATTGGCATTATAGCCACTTTTTGGCTGGAAAAACTCTAACCGTTGTAAAGCCCTATTGCGATAGACTAAAACTTTATCCCGTATGGTTTAGACAGCTGTGGGCAGAAAGTCTTGGAAAAGAGGGACGGGGGCTCACACCAATTGACGCTTATGGAACAGTTGATCAGCATTCCCAAGTACAACTTTATCTTGACGGACCAAAGGATAAGACGTTTACGCTTTTGTGGAGTAAGGATATGCCGTCTTTGCCCCCTTTTAAAACAGATGTAGATCATGCCTCTTTAGAGCCTTTGAGTGGTAAAACAATGAAAGCGCTCTATCAAGCTGAGTATGAAGCATTGTTTGATACCTTTAAGAGCGAGAGCTTGCCCATCCGAAAGATCGAGTTTGATACATTAAGTGAGGGAGAACTTGGAAGGCTCTTTATAAGCGCTATGATTGAAACGATTTTACTAGCCAAGCTCTTAAACATCGATCCCTTTGATCAGCCTGCTGTTGAAAAAGGAAAAATACGCACCTTTGAAATTTTAAAAGAGGTGTAAAATAAAGCCCAAACTGGGCTTTATTTTCTAATTTTTTAATT
>DATDSS010000115.1:0-4226 GCA_035291245.1 Alphaproteobacteria bacterium
TTTATACGTCTTTAAAAACCAGAGCTGTACTTGAAGAAGGCAGTACCTCCACTCTTTTTATTGAAACACAAGTCAAAGAAGAATCGATTACATTATTTGGCTTTGCGTCGCCTGATGAAAAAGCTTGGTATAAGCTTTTAACCAGTGTTCAAGGAGTAGGAGCAAAAGTTGGACTTGCTGTATTATCAGCCCTTAGGTTAGAAGAAATTGATCAAGCCTTAGCCATCCAAGATACAACAGCTCTTTGTCAAGCAGATGGGGTAGGGCCCAAATTAGCAAGACGCTTAGTAACTGAGCTAAAAGACAAGACTGTAAAACTAACATCCAACAGTATGGCCTTTTTACAAAGTACGCCTACGCAGCAAACGCAAAGCATATCGAATGCTTACCAAGAAGCCTTGTCTGTTTTAATGAACCTTGGGTATGATAAAGGTCAGGCAGCGCTTGCTCTTAAAGGTGCTCAAGAGACTATTCAAAAAGAAGCAAGCTTAGAAGAGTTAATCAAAGTATCTCTTAAAAACTTATCGCGTCTTTAAGATAGTCATCCTGTTTGATATAGGCTTTTTTCTTTTTATAGCTAAAAAACCAGGTGCCAAAATAAGCAAAGCAAATCCCCAAATAGGTAAGCCATGGAGCAGTTACCACTAAAACAGTAGTAATTGAAAAGATAAACAACAGTTTAAACATATACTTTTCTGGAATTTTCATCTTTTTAAACGAAAATGTCGCAAGCGTACTGATCATCATAAAGCCTGTAAAAACTGTCCATAAGGCACAAAAAAGTGTATTAAAAATTGTATGAGGATAAGAAGCTGAAAAAGCTAAGTCAACTACTAAAGGGATAAGACCTAAAAGAGCCGCAGCAGGCGCAGGAATGCCTGTAAAAAACTCCATACTCCAAGAAGGCAAATTAGGGTCATGTGTTTGAGAATTAAATCGAGCTAGTCTTAGTCCCATACAAACAGTAAAAAATAAAGTAACAGCCCAACCGTAGTGCCCCCATTCTTGAAGCTTATAAAAATATAAAACAAGAGCAGGGGTTACGCCAAAATTAACAAAGTCCGAAAGAGAATCAAGTTCTGCTCCAAATCGGCTAGAGCTATTTAATAACCGTGCTAACCGTCCATCTAGGCTGTCGAGAATAGCTGCTAAAATAATAGCGCCTATCACAAACTCCCATTGATGATTAAGAGCAAACCTAACGGCTGTAAACCCTGTACAAAGTGCCAAAATGGTTGTCATATTTGGAATAGCGCACACGAGCGCGTTTTTAGGAGAACCCTTTTTAAAGCGGTTTTTAAAACGTCTTTTTCTTTTTTCAGGTTCTGCTTTTTTCATAAGTATTTTAAACACATTTCGTAAGTATGCTTTTAATCTACAAGATTTTTAGACAATTATCTAGTTGACATCAGAAGCTACTATACAATTTGAGGCGCATAAATAAAAAAAAAGTTGTATTAGCGCTATTTTGCAAAAAAACCTGAAAAATCCCCATTCCCCATGTATAGCTTTCAAAACTGTCTGTACTATAAATCTGAAAATTTAGTAGTACTTAGAAGGGATTTTTTGCTATTACTTAAGTTAAATTATCTAAGTTTGTAACCTCCCTATGAGTTTGTCTGTTGTTCTTGACCCTTTAAAAAGCGTTGAAAGTGTGACCCTTGGTGTTTGGGTGCAGGTTGGCTCTCGCTTAGAATCAGAAGCAGAAACTGGGGCGTCACATTTTCTAGAGCATATGGCTTTTAAGGGAACAACAACAAAATCTGCTCTTGATATAGCATCTTCTATTGAAGGGGTAGGGGCTGATATGAATGCTTATACGTCTTACGAAACAACTGCCTATCACATCAGGACATTAAAAGAGCACGTTCCTCTAGCTTTAGATATTTTGCAAGATATTTTAAAAAACTCCACATTTGATGGATTAGAATTTGAAAAAGAACGAGGCGTTATCCTCCAAGAACTTGGCCAATCCTTAGATAGCCCCGAAGATCTTGTTTTTGACTATTTTCAAGAAGCATGTTTTTCAAACCAAGCCTTAGGACGTCCCATTTTAGGAACAAAAGAAACGCTGAATTCTTTTGAAAATACTTGTATAAAAAGATATATGGATACGCGCTATACCACACAAAGTATGGTTTTTTCAGCAAGCGGCAATTTTGAAGAAAAGATTTTAAAAAAAGAAGTACATAAAGCGTTTGAAGGCTTTTCAACTTTTTCTCCGTATTTAATGGAAAAAAGTAGTTTTACATCCACTGAAAAAAGATGTGAAAAAGACCTTGAACAAGCGCACATCCTTCTAGGGTTTCCAGGTGTTAGCTATTACGACAGTACCTATTACACAAAATCGTTGTTAAGTGTAATCCTTGGAGGAGGGATGTCTTCAAGACTCTTCCAAGAAATTCGCGAAAAGCGTGGCCTTGTATATAGTGTGTACTCTTTTGCACAAAGTTACTTAGATAATGGCGTTTTTGGAATTTATGCAGGAACAGGAGAACAAGAAGTAAAAGAGCTTTTTCCTGTTCTTTGTAATGAATTAAAAAAGCTCCCTCATACTTTAACTGAAGAGGAAGTGATTCGTTCTAAAAATCAACTAAAGGCTAGTCTTTTGATGGCCCTTGAAAGCACGTCTTCAAGGTGTCGCAAACAAGCTCATCAGCAACTTGTTTTTAATAGACAACTTGAAACAAAAGAAATTATTGATGCTATTAATAGTGTTTCAAAAAAAGATATCCAAAATTTTGCAGAAGTATTGTTCCAACAAAAACCAGCTCTTGCTTGTGTCGGGCCAATTTCAAGTGTCCCTTCTTTGGATGAGCTAAAATCAGATCTTTAAGAAAATTCTTTTGCCATCCCTTAAAAAAAAGGCAAAGAAACGAATAATGGCTTTCAACTGTTTTTAAGAGCTTTTTTTTCTTAATCTTTCGTAGGTAGATATAAACCCAAATAGGAGTGCTTACGATGAATCAAAAACTTACCCGCAATGATTTTTATGAAGATCTTAAAAAACTTCCCTTTTTAAAGAGTTTAGGGGCGTTTTTTCTTGGCTCTCAAGTTTTATTAGAGACCCATGCAACACAGTCTCAACCCCAAGAAAAGAGCCAATCTAAACAAGAAAAAGCCTCAGAGCCGCCCTATAAAGACTTAAACACAGCAGCCCTTGACGACTTATATAAGCGAGAGCTTGCAGCACATCAAGCCTTATTAGATGTTTTAGATAAGCTAAAAACTGCCTCTTATAATTCTAAAATTAAGGAAATGTGTGAAGAGCATAATAAAAGAGCTAGCTATTACAGAGATCTTTTAACCCAAACCACAGGAGAAAAGCCGGATGACTCAAGGGATTTAAGCGGCGTGTTATTAGGAGCATATGCCACTGTCAGAAAATATGTGGGAGATGAAAAAGGAGCCCTTAAAGCCTGTCACACGGCCTCTCAAAATCTTTTACAGTCGTATGATGAAGACCTAAAGCGTTACACCTGGCCTTCTTCAGTCAAAGAAAAAGTTCAATCCTACCAAGAAAAGCAACGAAAATATGTAGAAGAGCTGGAGCTACTTATACGTTAATCTTTAGTTAGAAATAGCTATCAATTTTAGAGCAGTGGTGTTTTTAACATCCCTTCTTCAAGCACCACAACTCTATCCATTTTTTTAGCAAGTTCTAAGTTGTGTGTTGCAATAAGAGCACAAAGACCACGCTGTTTTACCAAGTCCTTCAAATTTGAAAAAACGTGACTGGCTGTTTTAGGGTCTAAGTTTCCAGTAGGCTCATCAGCAAGAAGTAGCTTAGGTTCATTACAAAGAGCACGCGCTATGGCTACTCGTTGTTGTTCACCACCGGATAGTTTTTTAGGCCTATGAGTTAATCTGTGAGACAGTCCCATTTGTTCTAAAAGAAATGCCCCTTTTTCTTTTGCCTTTCCTTGACTTTCTCCTTGAATCATTCGTGGAATCATGACGTTTTCAAGGGCTGAAAACTCTGGGAGCAAATAGTGAAATTGATAAACAAAACCTAAGAAATCACGCCTTAAGGCCGTTCTTTCCTTGTCGTTTAAAAGGCTAACGTTCTTACCACACAGCTCAATAGTTCCGCTTGTTGGTCTATCTAAAAGCCCACAAATTTGTAGCAACGTTGACTTTCCTGCACCACTTTGCCCAAGAAGGGCAACCATTTCGCCTTTTTTAAGTTCTAAGGTAATACTTTTTAAGACCTCTAAGGATTCTTC
>DATDSS010000116.1:0-7137 GCA_035291245.1 Alphaproteobacteria bacterium
AGACGTCTCGTGTGGCCTTTAATTTATAGGTCATAGGCGTCACGGAGTGCTTTGAAAGTGCGATTTCATAAGTCCATTCTGGTGTCATCAAGTAATACCTTTAAAAAACTGAAAGAAAAATTAAGCAACCTTCATCACATCTTCAATAGTTTTGAAGGCTGAAATTTCGTCAATCTGCTCAATTGCAGCAAGCTCTCTTCCAAGACGCTCTAACGCTGCTTGATAGATTTGACGTTCGCTGTAAGATTGCTCAGATTGAGTTGGGTTTTTATAAAGCTCTCTTACAACTTCTGCAATGGACAAAGGATCACCAGAATTAATTTTTGTCTCATAATCTTGGGCACGCCTGCTCCACATGGCTCTTCTTACTTTTGGCTTAACGGTCAAAGTCTGCAAAACTTCGTTCATTTCTTCTTTTGAGGTCAGGGGTCTTAAACCAGATTGAGCTGCTTTTTTAGGAGGAAGCCTTAAGGTCATACGATCTTTTTCAAAAAAAACAGTCAAAAACTCGACTGTTTGGTCGGCTATTTCTTGTGATTCATAGCCAAGAAATTTACCAACACCATGAGCTGGATACACAACAAAATCGCCACTTGTAAAAGTTGGAAGTTCATAAGATGTCACTTCTTTTTTCGCCATAATTTGTTTCCTTTATCCTTTGAGATAAGATCGCTTTTGTAAAATTACAAGAGTCCTTAAAAAGTTTTTTAACAGCCGGGTTTATCACTAAAGTGGTTATCATATTTACAAGGAACATGAAGCCATTTATCTGCGTCCTCAGGAGCAGGTTTTTTGACTGTAAGAGAGGGCCATTTTGATGAGCACCGTCGGTTGAGATCCACCCAACGTGCGCTGCCCTCTTGGGTGTCTGGAATAATAGCATTAGCAGGACATTCTACCTCACATACACCGCAATCGATGCAAGTATCAGGGTTAATGACAAGCATATTTTCACCTTCGTGAAAACAATCCACAGGACAAACAACAACACAATCAGTATACTTGCATTTAATGCATGCTTCTGTAACAGCGTAAGTCAAGACACAGCCTCCCACACCTATCCTACATAATATATTGTGACTTTTTAGCACTTTGCGAGAAGTTTTTCAAGTGATAGTAATAAATGCATGTGATTTTTAAGGAATCCTCTTTGAAAACCGGAGTAATTGTGCCGCATTTAAAAGGTTTTTTTTATTGAGCAGCTAAGGTTTTTTCAACTTTTTCTTGATCAAAGCCCCAGATCGCGGCAGTGTAGGAATAATTCAGTTTTACTATAGTTTAAAAAGAGTTTTTAAAAAATGGATTTTAAAATTTTACCAATTCACCCAGAAGGTTGGCGCTTTACAGCAATTTTCTTCATTCTCAGCATGATTTTTATGGCTTTATCAAAGCCCCTTGGTTGTATTGGCTTGATTTTGACAGCGTGGTGTATTTACTTTTTTAGAAACCCAAGTCGCGTTACGCCCATTGGGGAATCACTTCTTGTAAGCCCAGCTGATGGTAGAGTTTGCTTAATTCAAAAAGTGACACCCCCAGCTTCTCTAGACTTAGGGGAAGATGAGCTCACCCGTGTCAGCGTTTTTTTAAATGTATTTGACGTGCACGTAAACCGTGTCCCCTTATCAGGAAAAGTTCATAAAGTTTTATATCACCCAGGTCAGTTTGTGAATGCTTCTTTTGATAAAGCAAGCGACCTTAATGAAAGAAATACCGTTATATTGGATACCACATCTGGTCACCGAATAGGGTTCATTCAAATTGCAGGTCTTATTGCAAGGCGTATTAGGTGCGATATTCAAGAAGGCGATGCCATTACAAAAGGCGCTTGTTACGGACTTATTCGTTTTGGAAGCAGAATGGACATTTATCTTCCAAAAGATGTTAATCCTTTGGTATGTATTGGCCAACGCATGATAGCAGGAGAGACTGTTGTTGCTGATTTTTCAAGGACATATGACCCTATGGATGGATATAAAAATTAGGGTTAATTTTTTAGCCCCCCTATTTCTTTATAAAATTTTAGCAAATGGTTCTTGTGTTTTTTATTAAAAATGCTTTTATGAGCCTAAAAAAGTAGGTATCCTGGAACTATTACTATTATCTAACAAAGATTAGGGCCGCTTTCATGCATAAAAGAATTGGTGTTTTAACAAGTGGTGGAGATTGCGCTGGCTTAAATGCTGCTTTAAGAGCGATTACACTTAGAGCTAATTCTTTAAATTATGAGGTCATTGGTATTAAAAATGGCACCACTGGTTTATTAAAAAGACCTTATGACTGCGTTACATTGTCTCCCGCTATTTTAGATCATACCATGCTTCGCCTAGGAGGCACGATTTTAGGAAGCACCAACAAAGATAATCCTCTTAGTTATCCTATGCCAGACGGCACTTTTGTGGACAAAAGCCAAGAAATTTTTGAAGCCTACCACGACTTAAACCTGGAAGCGCTTATTGGAATTGGTGGCGATGGTAGTATGCGCATCATGCACGAGTTATGCCAAAAAGGGGGCTTAAATTTTGTAGGTATCCCAAAAACTATTGATAACGACGTTGCGTGTACTGAAACAGCTATTGGTTATGTGACAGCCTTTGATGTGGCAACTGAAGCTCTTGACAGGCTACAGCCAACTGCTGCAAGTCATCAGCGCGTTATGGTTTTAGAAGTAATGGGAAGAGACGCTGGTCATATAGCTCTTAGTGCTGGAATTGCAGGGGGGGCTGATGTGGTTTTAATCCCTGAATGCACTTATAATCTTGATAAAATCTGCGATAAAATCAAATCTATTAACAATCATGGGCGAAATTTTGCCCTTATCGTTGTTTCAGAAGCTGTTAAAAAAGAAGACGGAGAACCGGCTATGATCTCTTATTCCACAGGAGAACGCTATGGTGGAATTGGTCAATACTTATGCCAAAGGATTTCTGAAAAAATTAATGCCGAAGCCAGAGTTACAGTCTTAGGCCACGTTCAAAGAGGAGGGGAGCCTTGTGCAAGCGATAGAATTCTTGCAAGCTCCTTTGGAGTGGCTGCTGTAGATTTAGTGCAAGAAAAGAAGTATAATCGCATGGTTGCTTGGAAAAACTGCCAGGTTGTAGACGTTCCCATTGAAGAGGCAATCGCTGCTAATCAAGCAGTCGATCTCCAAGGAAGTGCCGTTCGAACAGCCTTAGGAGTAGGTATTTATCTGGGCGAATTTTAAAAAATAAGGATATTTTTATGAGTACATTAAAAGAATTAGAAATTGAAGAAGTTCTGGTTGGAACAGGAAAAGAAGCAAAAGCCGGAGATCGCATTCGCGCTCATTACACAGGCCAACTAGAAGATGGAACAGTGTTTGACAGCTCTCATAACAGAAACCAACCCTTGAAGTTTACACTTGGCGTTGGACAAGTTATTAAAGGTTGGGATGATGGGTTGCAAGGGATGCTTGAAGGTGGAAAACGCCGCCTGACGATTCCTCCTCACTTAGGGTATGGGGCACACGGCGCGGGCGATTCCATACCTCCTAACGCAACTCTTATTTTTGATGTGGAACTTGTTGAAGTTTTATGAGATAGGTTTTTAGCTCAACATTCGCTTAAAAGGCGAATCTTCAATTTTTTGTAAAAATGAGGTTTAAAAAACTAGTGCATGAGTTTTGCAGTCATGAAACAAAACGTTGAAGTTCTTCCCTATGATCCAAACTGGAAAGAGCTTTTTGAAAAAGAATCTACCTCTTTAAAAGATCTTTTGAAAGAACTGATTATTTCCCTTTATCATGTTGGGTCAACTTCTATAGAAGGCTTAAGTGCAAAGCCTATTATTGATATTATAATGGCAGTAAAAGACCAGTCAATAGCTAGGGCTATCCTTCAAAAATCGGGGTATACTTATAAAGGAGAACTTAACATTCCTTTTAGGGACTATTTCACAAAAAAAGTGCCCTTTGAAGTAAATCTTCATGTTTATGACGATGTCAACAATCCAGAAATTGAGCTCAACCTTCTTTTTAAAGAGTATATAAGTACTCATGAAGACGATAAAAAACATTATAGCGCGCTAAAAATGAGGTTAAGTACTCAAGAAGGGGCTAACAAAAATAACGGGCATGTAAAAGTCTATACTTTGGGAAAAGACCCCTTTATCAAAAAAATTTTAAAAAAAGCCGGATTTCAACGCTTGTGTCTAAGATTTTGCACACACTATGCAGAGTGGGATAAAGCCAAAGAGCTTCGTCAAAAGTATTTTTTCGATCCTGACGGGGTTCAAGATCCCTATACGTGGACATTTAATCATAAAGACCACCTTCATTTTATTTTTTATAAAGGAATTGAGCTCATAGGCTATGGTCATGTGCAGCTTTGGCCTGATAATAGGGCTATACTTCGCATCTTAGTCCTAGAGGAAGCTTATCAAAAAAATGGCTTTGGAAACCATTTTTTGGCGCTTATAGAACAATATCTTATTAAATGTCAGGTGAAAAGACTTCATATTGATTCAGTTAAAGAGGCTCTTTCTTTTTATCAAAATTTTGGATATGATCTTTGCGAACTTAATGACCCAGAGGGGCATGAGCGCTACGAAGAAGACATTTCAATTGCAAAAAACTTGTTTTGATAAAAAAGTATAAAGACACCTCGAAGTATTTTTAACGACCAATGTTGTTGGTCGTATTCAAGCTATTTTTAATGTGCCTGAAGTTTTTTAATAGCCTGTATTTTTATGACTACGTTTAAAGAGTGCTTTGAAAATTCGCTCGTAGCGTTAAGGGCTTCTTCAGCTTTTGCTTTGTCACCTTTATCACATTTTGAAACGATGTCGCCTGCGCATTTATGAAATTGTGCATGTTCTAAAACTAACTCTTTATAGGCCGGCTCAGCTGCATACTTTTTTCCTTCACCTTTTATCCATTTGCCAAGCTCACAAAGATCGTCTTTTGACAAATCTGCAGCACTTATCGAGCCATCAGTGTTAGAAAGATAACGCCTTAGCTTTAGTTTGACATTAGAGTGAGCTGTAATACATTCTTCAAAGTTCATAAGAATTCTCCTGATATTATTGTAACCTATTACAAGAGATAACAAAAAAGAGTTAAAAAAAGGTTAACGGCCCCCTTTAAGCAGCTTTCCTTAAATCCCCATAGCGCGTTTCATTAAAAACTTTTTTACCACAGGTAAATGCTCAACGGCTGCAAGGCCTGCTTGTCTTGCCCAATAAAGGGGGGGGAAGCCACTTCCAAACATCCTAACTGTGCTGTGATTAATTACAGATCTTATAACTGTATCAAGGCGTCTTTTACGTCCATAGCTCTTTAAAACCTGATAATTCCCCACATCGATGCCTGCTTTAAAGGCGGAGGCTATCACTTGTTGAAGGTCTATGGCATCAAGCCACCCTAAATTTACACCTTGGCCTGCTACGGGGTGAATAGCGTGAGCAGAATCGCCTAGCAAAATAAACCTATCTTTTATGTAACTTTTTACAAACATAGTAGCCAATGGAAATTTCCAAAGATCTGAAATAGCTTGTAGTTTTCCTAAATAAGGGAACTCTTTTTCCATTAGATTTGCAATTTCTTGGGCTGAAGCGTTTTGGACTTTTTCGTAAAAACCTTTCTTTAAAGACCAGACAATGCCGCTTGTATGGCCTTTTTCATGACCTTTTTTTAGTAAAGGCAAAAAAGCAAGGGGGCCTGAAGGTAAAAACACTTCAAATGCGGTATTTTGATGGGGCTTTTCATGATGAACGTGCAAAACGACTCCCGTTTGCTCGTAGTCAATTTCACGCGTGGTGATATGTTGGCGCTCTCTTAAAAGGCTTTTTCTTCCTTCGGCTCCAATTAAAAGGCTGGTTTTTAAAAGCTGCCCATTTTCCAGTTCAAGCTCATAAAACGAAGGGCTCAGTGTTTCTTTGGTTATTTTAGAAGCAATCCACGTGCAATTTGGATAATGGCTTATTTGTTCATAAAGCCCCTGCCTAATATAAGCGTTTTCAACGATATAGCCCATTGGAAGCTCGCCTACTTCTTTTGCATCAAAGTTTACAACCCACGGCGTATAGGGAAGGGGGGCTTGTTCGAAAATTTTTATATAATCGATTGGTTGAGCGTAATCTTTGCAATAGCCCCAAACACCAAGTTTATCTAAAAATTGGCTAGAACCAAGGGTAATTGCAGTGGTCCTGCCATCTGACAAAGGGTTTTTAGCCTCCCTTAAATCAAGTGGATCAATAATAGCAACTCTTAAACCTTCTTTTAAAAGCGCAAGAGCAGCTGTTGCTCCAACAAGCCCACCACCAGAAAAGACTACATCAAATTTCATGATACCCTTTGTTTTTATACATCACCTAATGCTATAAAGTTGATATAGGTTTGACAAAAAAACAATAAATAATTTCATGGCAAAACGACGCACTTTTTTGAGCTCCATTTTACATCACCCCCCGGTGAAGGCTTTTATCCAGGCACACGTTACAAAAGCTATTGGCTTTATAGGTGCTATTTTTTGCTTGAGCTTGTTTGCTTGCCTTATTTCTTATAGCCCTTTAGACCCCTCTTTTAATACAGAAATAGTTGGAGCAACCCCAGTAAACTTACTTTCTTTGCCAGGGGCGTTTATAGCTGATTTCTTGTTACAAACTTTTGGATTTGCAAGCTATTTATTAGTCGGGGGCTTTTTATTTATTGCGCTTTGTCATTTAACTGGAAGCGGACTTAAGTACCAAACTAAATATCACAGCCTTTTAATACTGCTGGGATCTTTTATTTTAACGCTTCCGTTCGCCTTTACCCTTGTAAAAAGTTTAAGCGCTTCTAAAAGCTATTTTTTATCCCCAAGCCTAAGTTATGGGGGCGCGTTTGGAGAGCTTTTACTAAAAGGGGTTTATAACACTTTTTCTCAGTCCTTAGGAGTATCGCTTACAGGTTTTATGTGTTTTTTGATAAGTTTTTTGGGGGTTATAATTTATGCAAGCGGTCTTTGCATAACCCCTGTTATGCTTTGGAATGGCTGTGTGAGGGTTGCTGCAGCATTACAGCATAGTTTGTTTAAAAATCTTGAAAGAGAGCAATTACGTGTTACTCCACCTTGTGTGACTTCACAAGAGGATCCAACTCCCTTAGAAAGAAAACTCTTTAAAGAACCAAAGATCATTCAA
>DATDSS010000117.1:0-2022 GCA_035291245.1 Alphaproteobacteria bacterium
ACAAGTCAAAGCCATGAAAATTTCCTTTAGCTCCACTTTTACCAAAAACAGTAATTCTTTTATTGTATTTTTAGATGAAGCCCTGTCCTTTCAAAACGTCCAAGTTTTTAAAGATCTTGGTATTAATACAAAAACCATAGAAACCTTTTGTAAGAATAATGAATTTTTGGGAAAAAAAGACGATCATGCTTATTTTACCCTTGCCATTGAAACAGGAGAGCTTGCACATTTCCACTTAAAAGGCTGTGCCAACAAAGACCTTCATACGGATCTCGCTTGGCAAGAACTTGGAGGTAGTCTTATTTCCTGCTCTAGCCACTGTAAGGCAAAAAATCATGTGGTAGATACCTCAGGAATTACACATCCGGAGTCTTGCGCCGTAGAAGATCACGCAGCTCAGATGGCTTATGGCGTCCTTTTAAAAGCTTGGACTTTTACAACTTATTTTACGGACGAAAAAAAGAAAAAAGAAAAATTCGACGCCCTTGCTTTCTTAAGTGAGAATCCAACAAATTCTGAAAAAGCCTTTATGGGGCTAAAAAATATTTATGAAGCTGTTATCACAACCAAAAGAGTTGTAAGTGAGCCTGCTAATGTGATTAATCCTTACACCTTGTCTATGGAAGCAAAAGAGTTAGAAAAATTAGGCGTTGAGGTCGAAATTTTAGATAAAAATAAAATGAAAGAACTTGGAATGAATGCTCTTTTAGGGGTTGCTCAAGGAAGCGTTAATGATCCTTATTTAGTAGTCCTTAAATGGCTAAAGGGTAAAAAAGACGATGCTCCTTATGCTTTTGTTGGAAAAGGTGTTACCTTTGACACAGGGGGCATTGACATTAAACCACGCACCAACATGGATGAGATGAAAACTGATATGGCTGGCTCTGCTGTTGTTTTAGGGGTTATGAAAGCTTTGGCTTTGCAAAATGCGCCTGTTAATGCAGTAGGAGTGATGGGGCTTGTAGAAAATATGCCCTCTGGGACAGCGCAACGCCCAGGCGATATTGTCACCACCATGAGCGGAAAAACCGTTGAAATACTAGACACCGATGCAGAAGGGCGCTTGGTGCTTGCAGATGCTTTATGGTATACTCAAGATCGTTTTAAGCCCCAAGCTATGATTGATCTTGCAACGCTTACAGGGGCTGTTGTTGTAGCCCTTGGTATAGAACATGCCGGCCTTATGTCTGATAATGAGGAGCTAGCTGAAAAGCTTAAAAAATCAGCTGAAAAAACAGGTGAAAAACTTTGGCAGCTCCCGCTTGATGAAGCGTATGACAAAACATTAAAGTCAGATATTGCTGATATTAAAAACCTAGGCTCAGATGGCGCAGGAACCATAACGGCTGCCCACTTTTTAAACCGCTTTACCAATAAGACACCTTGGGCGCACTTGGATATTGCCGGTACTGCTTGGATTAAAAAGGATAAAGCGCTAACGTCAAAGGGCGCAACTGGCTTTGGTGTCAGGCTTTTAGTTGATTATATTTTGTCTGAGCATCGCTAAATGACGCTTGAGGTTATTTTTTATGGGTTGACGCTTTCTCCTTTGGAAAAGGCGCTTCCCAAATTATTGGAAAAAGTCTATGAGTCTTCAAAAAGAGCCCTTGTTATAGTAGAGTCTTTAGAGCGCCTTCAAACATTAAATGTGAACCTTTGGACTTACAGTTCAGGGGCATTTTTACCGCACTTAAGCGATCAAGATGACATGAATCTTCAAGAGGTACAGCCAATTTTGTTAAGCACTCAAGAAAATTTTATTAATAAGCCGACTATTTTGGTTTCAACGTTTGAATATTTTCCTAAAAAGCCAGAAGTGTATGAAAAGATTTTATATGTTTTAGATATTTCAACGCCGCAATTTTTAAAAAGTACTCAAACATTGATGAAAAGGTATCAAGACCAAGGAGCTCTTGTTACTTTTTGGAAGCAATCAAAGGAAAAAGGTTGGGAAAAAAGCTGACAAACAGCAGTTCTCCCTGCTTTAAAAATTAGTACTTATACTGAAGCTTCAGTGACTCT
>DATDSS010000118.1:0-3630 GCA_035291245.1 Alphaproteobacteria bacterium
TTGCCCCCCACCTTGAGCAAGAGGAGAAGATAAGGCCAATCCAGGAGAGGTTAGCGTTACATCTTTTGCATTAACTCCTGACAAAACCACTGTCTTGCCTTCTAGAGCTACCTGCCCTGTAATTTCTTGTGCTGCTAATAAAGCCTTCTTATCCTTTGCAATAAAATCCTGTCCAATCACATTAAAACTCGTAAAAGAAAAGGGTTTTAGAATTAAGACACAGTGTTTTAAAACAGCTGTAACCTCTTTTTCCAAAAGTCCATTTTCGGATTCATCCAGATAGGGGAACTTAATGTTTATAATTTCAAGAGAAGGTGTTAAGCCAAGGTGAGCTTTAACCTCGCCTTCTAATGAAATCTTATAAAAGCCTTGACGAACAAGTTGTTGAATGCTTAAGACTTCTAAATTAATAAGCCCTATATAGCTGAAACTAGCAATTAAAAGTCCCAAAGCTATTTTTTTAAACATGCGATTTGCAAACTTCTTTCTTCGATTTGAGTTTCTAAGCGATTCATAAATTCTTGTCTAGATAATCCTGGTTCAATGGCAGGGAGTATTGCTATGCGGATGCTACCAGGTTTTTTTGACCATCCTTTTTTGGGCCAAAAACTGCCGGAATTGAGTGCCACTGGTACAACAGGCCTATTAAGTTCTTTGTAAATTAAGAAAATCCCACTGCTATAAGAAGCCTTTTCTCCAGGCAGTGTTCTTGTGCCTTCTGGAAAGATTGCAATAGTTCTGTTCGAGTGTTTATTTTTTTGAAGTTGGCTATAGAGCTGGCGGATGCTTTTACTTCCCTGGCTGCGGTCAAGTCCAATAGATCCCAGCAACTTTAAGCATTGTCCAAAAAAAGGAAGATAAAAAAGTTCCCTTTTTAAAACATATTGAGGGGCTTTAAAAATAAAGTTAAAAAAAACTGTTTCCCACGCTGACTGGTGTTTACTGGCAACAATAAACGGTTTTTTAGGTAAATTTTCAAGACCTGTAACGTCATAGTCTAAATTCAAAACCACACGCATAAGCTTTAAATTAAAATGCCCCCAGTTTTGGGCTACTTTATAGATAAGGTTAGGATGAATTAAATAACTTAGCAAAAGAGCCGCACTAAACAGAGTAGTACTTATATAAAAAAGTATGTTAAAAACTGTGGATCTTAAAAAAATCATGGAAGCTCCTTTAAAAGGAAATACAAGGTTTTATGGTATTCTCTTATATATATGTGAAGTCTTTTTATGGAAAACACCCTATTTTGACTAAAAACCGGGTAAAATACAACATTTTTAAGCCCCTTAAAGGACGAGATGCACTTAACGCGCGGAATATGAAAGTTTGAGGTTATGATAACCAGGTTGTTTACCCCATCTTGTTTTTGCCATTTTAGCGTTTCTTTGATGTTTCCAAGAGTGTTGGTGGCCTCTTCTCCCAAAATGATTTTAGAGGTGTCAATTTTTTGAAAAGAGTATTGCTTTAAAATATCTTCTAACCGTGTGCCCTTTTTTACGCCTGAGATGTAAAGTTTTTGAAGAGCCTCTTTTTCTAAAAGTTCTAACCCTAAGAAAATACGGTTGTTTCCTCCCGTAAAAACAATTGCTACATCAGATTTTGGAAAGTCTTTTTGGCTCCAAGGAACAAAAGCTAAATAAACAGTAAATCCTATAAACCAAAGCAAACCACCTAAAAAAGTGGTTTTTAAAAAAAAGTTACTCACACACACGGCTAGCTTTTTGCAATTATTGCGTACTCTTTTGTAAAACCTTTCTTATAAAACCATCTTACGAAATAGAAATACAAGAAAAAACTAAGGATAAAAACTCCAATTGTTTTTAGTAAAAGCGTTACATCCAACTGATTTATGTCAAAAACGGCATATAAGGTTAGATAAAAACCAATAAACCCAACGAGCACCATAACGAGGCTTCTTTTTACAAAAAAAGTACGCTGGTTTTTAAAAATTTTTGAAAAAAGTTTTTTTACAGGTGTTCCAAATAAGCTGTGCACAAAAAGCTCTTCTTGAAGAAAGGAGGTGGTTAAACGTCCCATGTTTTCACCAGTTCTTTTAATTTCAAATAAACAAATAAAGCTCAAAAAAAACAAAGCGCTAAAAGCAAAAATAATTAGATGCACAATCTTAGACTGCCAAGGAATTTCTTTTAAAAGCCTAACAGAAGCCGTAAATTGGCGTAGATTTTCTAAGGTCTTTTGTTCGTCAAACATATCTTTTAAACTTAGACGCACATAATTTGGTGTGGTAAAGAAAGGATCATCAAAAGACACCCAATAAGGAATCAAACTTTCTAATTCTTGAACCGGCAAAACCTCAACTTTTTCAACAGTTAGATCTTGTTGGAGGTAACCTAAAATACTCATTAAATGGTTATCTTGATTAGAAGGTGTATAGATTTCTAAGATTCTGGTAGAGGACGTGCTGTAAAAGGATTTTACAACGGGCATAAAATTAAAAAATGTCCACACTAAAAAAAAGACGCAGTAACTTAACAAAGCTACCAAGCTCCAAGAAAAAGTCAGGGGCTTTTTAGAGTGCGGTAAAATTTGTACAAAATCTTTACTAGTTTGACGCAGACGCAGCAACATAAGGCACCTCAAAAAGTAATGTTTCATTTTCTAAACGTAAAACAGACGTTGCAAAAGGCCTTGCAACTGATTGATGCCTCGTTAAGAGGATGATTGTCATGCCAGCTTTATAAAGCTCCTTTAAATACAGCAAAAAGTCTAACCTATCTGAGGCGTCAAGCCTTTCTAAAGGATCATCTAAGATTAAAAGTTTTGGCTGCTTAATAATAGCTTTTGCTAACTCAACTTTTACTTGATTTTTACGGCTAAGATCAAAAAGGTAGTTACCCTGTAAATGGTCTGGGTTTAACGACAACCATGATAAAAGATCCATAGCATACTTAATGGCAACTTCTTTTGAATGGCCTTGGAGTTCAAGGGTATATAAAACTTGGTCAAAAGAGCTTAAACCTTTTAAAACAAGCGGTTTTTCATAAACAAAGCCAATTTCTCGTCTATAGCTAAGTAATTCATCTAAATTTAAACTCGCTAAGTCTTTGTCAAGGACCTTAAGCTTTCCGCTATAGAAAAATGCCCCCCCCTTTAAAAGGTCACAAAAAAGGGTTTTGCAGCTGTTACTGGCCCCTGCTATTAAATAAAACTCCCCATGAGGAAGAGCTATATTCAAAGTCATTCGCTTTGTGCTGGAGGGGATAGCAAAGCTAACATCATGGCATTCTATGCAATACTTAAAAGACTTATTTAACACGGGAGTTTTTAACATCATTACAGGATAAATTAGTGCTGATAAAAAGCGTACTGTCTTTTAATTGGTAAATCAATGCGTAAAGTTATTTTGTGCAAGTTTAGGTTATTTGAGGCAAAATTAAGGCCCCTTTATGGTTAATTTGAAGATACGGCATGTGGGTTAAATTTTTCAAGCCGTCGTCAGGTCTATAAGTATCGTATTTTACCACGACTCCTCCTCACATTTAAAGTTTTTTGCGATAGTTAGAGAGAAAAGACTGCAGGAGGGGCAATAAAATCTTATTTTGGAGAAAAGGCGCTTAATAAGGAAAAAATCCCATAAGGGGGTTTCCTTAACTCTTTTTAACCGCT
>DATDSS010000119.1:0-10256 GCA_035291245.1 Alphaproteobacteria bacterium
GAGATCCCTCTTGAAAAATGGTTTACGAATTTAGAAAGCGTTGGTAATGTTGGATCGGCCTCACCCTACGTCATGTTAGAAGAGCTCTTTTATTCTGACAAAATTAAAAAGGGGCAAAAAATACTGATGATGATCCCTGAAAGTGCGCGCTTTTCTTTTAGCTATGTCTTACTGACTGTTGTTTAACTGATGAATAAGGAGGGATAGTTATGAAAAAGATTGCCGTACTTTATTATTCTCAAACTGGACAGACTCTAGACTTGATTAAAAGTGTCTTGTCAAAAATTCCTCCCTCTGTTCAAGTGGACTATTATCCCATAGAGCCAAAAGAACCTTATCCGTTTCCTTGGTCAAAGGATGAGTTCTTAAGCGTTATGCCAGAGTGTGTTTTACCCTGTGTAAGGGTTTTTCAATCTAAAATGTGTTCAAAATTACAAGATTTAGCGATAACAAAGGCGATTGTATGAGCTAGTATTTTTCTATAAGTTTTGGACATAAGGTGCCATAAATCCTTTACTATTATGTTTTGGATTGAAAAGCGCTCTACAAGTTGGCTAATTGTCGTTTCAATTCGTCTTCCGATATTCATTATTTGATAAACAAATTCCTTTGGTCTTGTGTCTTTCATGTTATCTCTTAAGGGGGTATGCAGTTGAATTCCTGCTGTCTTTAGCTTTACAGACAAGTTCTTGACTGATTAATCCTTTGTCTGCTATCATATCTCCTATTTTGTTTCGCCCATTCAATCTCCTAAAATATTTTCATGCGTAGCACTACCCGACGGGATTTTTAAATTCCCAAAGATGCGTCAGCATGTAATGCTCTGTTTTTTAAAATCCTTATTTTAGACCGCTTTGCCAAAATTAGGGTGTTTTCAAAATCATAGTGAGTGGCAAGGGGATAAATAGATTTATTCATACACTTGGTTCATGAAAAAGTTTCGGATAAAAATTTCTTTAATAAGCGTTGGAAACTTTTCTTTTGCTAAGCTTTTTAGGCGCTCTCTTAAAACTTCGATAGAGGGTTCTTTTGGAGGAAGCCATAGATAAGCCAAAGCCCCATAAAGCTCTGTAAAAAAGGCCTGCCTTACAAGAGTAAGCTCTAAAGCAGCAGAATCCTCACTTTTTTCTTCATGGGCCCCACTATCTTTTTCTGGATCTTGGTTCCCTTCTTTTGAAAAGACCTCTACATCAATAATAAACTGAGCGTGGGCAATAGCTTCCCCCCTTCTTAGAATACTAAACCTAATGGTCTCAAGCCGGTATAAAGGCGGCTTAGGTAATTGTTCTTTTTCTACCACATTTTTTGTGGCTGGTTTTTCATCTGAAGATTTAGGAGCGTCATGCGCACAGACTTTTAAAAAACTAAGAAATAAAAACCCAATGACGTAAAGTTGCATTCAAAAGAAGATTTTTATAGGACTTCTCTTTTAAGCATAGAATTTTTAGAAATTTTATCAAGGCTTGCGTGAATAAAAGACACATCCGGTTTTTCAAAAAATCCTTTTGCAATTTCGACATACTCATTAATCACAACAGGAATTGGTGTTAACGGAAAATGGACAAGTTCGCACGCAGCAACTCTTAAAATAGCTCTAGCTACGGGGTCGAGACGCTCTAGTTTCCAAGAAGTGGACAACACGTTTTTGATACGATCATCCAAATCTTGTTGGTTAGAGAAAGTTGCTAGGACCAATTCTTTAAAGTAAGAGGCGTCAATTTCAATCAAGTGATACCCTGCTTCAAATAGCAAAGACACACTAGAGCTTAAAAACATTGACACATGATTGGATACCTCCACAGGCTCAACTTCGTGTTGAAAAAGAATTTGAACTGCCCCAAAACGAGCAGCTTGCCTGCCATGGACGCTATATTTTACCTCTGACATAAATACTGTCTGCCTTTCAAACTAGATACGCTACCACACTTCTTAAAAGAATCTTTAAAAACCCAAAGATTAAGAATTTTAGAGCTTTTTAACAAAAGAAAATAACACTATATACCAATTAACAAGTAGAAATCAAACTGATGTACAGCAATTAACAAACGTTTTTTATCTTGGGAAAAAAGGTGTTTGGAATAAAATACTGCCTTTTTTTCTCAAGATTTTGGTGGGGAATCCTTTATGTATAGATGGATCAGTAGTTAGAGCTCGTGCCTTGTGCCAATTGGCTACAAAAAGAATTCCCAAGAAAACCAAGCTTTAGGCCGCAGTCAAAGGCGATTTACAATAAAAATTCACGCTCTTGTGGATGCCTTGGGAGTACTGTGTACGTCTTAAAGGGAATTTGGTTCAATGATGAAGGGGGCCAGATTACGACAGCTGAGGCAGCAATATAGCCGCCTCACTTCGATTAAAGATGCGGTTTTGAATGATACGGGTGTTTTTACCAATATCGGCATTATTTATGAACTGCGTCATAAATAACCATGGCTTACTGCCATGAACAGCAGGCCTATAGATCAAAAAAGTCTGCGAAAAGTGAGGTAGTAAGTCGGCATGTTTAGTAAAATACCCTCAAATACTTAAAGAAAATGTGACTTGGATACGACACCCACAAAAAAACAGGGCAATAATGGAAAAAGATAAAAAATCCTTGTTGACCAAGCGTTGCTGAGCCTTTTAGTATCTAAAATGTAAATTAACGATTAATTAAGGTTTTCCACGTGAATAAAACAGAACTCGTAGCAGCTGTTGCAGCTTCTTGCCAAATGACAAAAGTTGACGCAGAACGTGCAATCGACGCAACATTTGAAGCTATCACAGAGTCATTAAAGCAAGGTGATGAAGTCCGCCTTATTGGTTTTGGTTCTTTTGTAGTTGCTGATCGTAAAGCCACAGAAGGAAGAAACCCACGCACAGGTGAAAAAATTCAAATCAAAGCCACCCGTGTTCCAAAGTTTAAGCCTGGCAAAGGATTAAAAGACGCTGTTGCGCTTTAAAAAAGTTCTTGCAAAAGAAAAAAAACAATGTTAATAAATGTATACAAGTGAGGTTCAGGGTGGTTAGCTCAGCGGTAGAGCATCTCGTTTACACCGAGGCGGTCGGCGGTTCAATCCCGTCACCACCCACCATTATCATAACACTTATTCTTTCAGTATTTTTATTAGCTGGGTGTGGCAAAAAAGTAGATCTTGATCATCATGAAGAGTCTTCTTATCCCCACACGTATCCTTCCTCTTACAACTCATGATTCTTGTTGGCATTACCCTTGATTCTGGTGTAGGAGGCTACGCATCTTTCCCCTGGTATGCTTTGCGGCAAAATTACGCTCATGTACTTGGGGATTTAAAAGTTGTCCCAGTTTTTCTGCCCTATTGTAAAAATTCTATCCAAGAGTATTGCGATCTCTTAGATGGGCTTGTTTTAACGGGAGGAGACTTTGACATAGATCCTTCCTATTATACGAAAGATGTTTTTCATCCTAAGACATCTTTGAATTTAGAAAGAACAGAGTTTGAATACGCTCTTTTAGAAAAATTCTATCCAACGTCAAAACCTATTTTAGGGATTTGCGGGGGGATGCAGCTTATTAACGTCTATAAAGGCGGCACTCTTCATCAACACATTCCAGATAGCTATCCAAACTCCTTGATCAATCATACGCAGCCTCATCCAAAAAATGAGCCCTCACATTTGATAAAAATCTCTTCTTCAAGCAAACTGTTTAGTTTTGGCTTTGAGGAAGCTTATGTTAATTCAACGCACCATCAATCGGTTGATAAACTTGGAAAAGATATTCTCTTAAGTGCAAAAAGTCCTGATGAGGTAGTTGAAGCCATCGAAGATACGTGCCATCCTTTTTGTATAGGTGTGCAGTGGCATCCAGAATATTTAAAATCTAAAGTGGATTTGCCTTTGTACAATGCATTTAAGGAGGAATGTTATCGTGCAAAAAACTCTATTACCCCAAGATCAAGATCTTTGGGATCAAGTAGGTCATCGTTTAACGTGGTTTAAGCCATACTCAGACCTTTTTTCAGGATCCTTTGAAAAAGGGGAGCTAAGCTTTAAGTGGTATGAAGATGGGGTATTAAACGCCTGTTATAACTGTTTAGATCGCCATTTACCGCATAAAAAAAATAAAGTTGCCTATTATTTTGAAGGAGACGAGCCAGGATCAAAACAAAGAATCACCTACCAAGATTTATATGATTTAGTGATAAAAACAGCTCTTGTCTTAAAAAAACTTGGCGTTCAAAAAGGTGATCGTGTTTTAATTTATTGGCCATTAGGTCTTGAAGCTATTTGTGCAATGCTTGCGTGTGCAAGAATTGGGGCTATTCATAATGTTGTTTTTGGTGGTTTTTCTTCACTTTCTTTGGCATCACGCTTAGACGACTGTCAAGCAAAACTTGTTATGAGTTCCCATAAAGCACACAGAGGGGGAAAAGAAATAAAGTTCTTAAACGTAACTCAAGAAGCCTTAAAACACACAACTCATAAGCCCCAAGCTATTTTAACGGTTGGTAGCACCTTAGAAAATCTTGAAGGTGTCCCTTGTTATAATTTTGAAGATCTTGAAAAAGAAGTAACGGGAGACTGCATTTGCGAGCCAATGAACGCAGAAGACCCCTTGTTTTTGCTTTATACCTCAGGTTCAACTGGTAAACCAAAAGGAATAGTGCACACAACTGGTGGGTATTTAGCTTATGCATCCCATACTCATGAAGTCGTCTTTGAAGTAGGGGAAAATGACGTTTACTGGTGTACAGCTGATGTGGGGTGGATTACTGGGCATAGCTATGTGGTCTATGGTCCACTTGTTAATGGTTGCACAAGCGTTGTTTATGAAGGAACACCTCTATATCCAACGCCTGAAAGGTACTGGCAAATTATTGATGACTATAGTGTCAACGTATTTTATACAGCCCCAACAGCCCTTAGAACCTTAAAAGCTCAAGGAGATGAATATTTAGCCTTTACCAAGCGTGATAGTCTAAAATGTTTAGGATCTGTAGGAGAGCCAATCGATCCAAACACATGGCATTGGTACTATGAAAAAGTTGGCAAATGTCACGTGGTGGTCAGAGATACCTGGTGGCAAACAGAGACAGGGGGGATTATGATTTCTCCTCATAAATTTGCCCTAAAACAAAAGCCGGGGGCTGCTATGACCCCTCTTCCTGGAATTTATGCCTATGTTCTTGATCCTCAAACTAAAGAACGTATCACACAAGGAGATGGTCATTTGGTAATTGCACAGCCTTGGCCAGGTCAAGCGCGAACCCTATATGGTGACCATGAGCGGTTTGAAAATACGTATTATTCTACGTATCCAGGCTATTATTTTACAGGAGATGGTGCTCACCTTGATGAGGAAGGGCACATATGGATTACTGGGCGTGTTGATGATGTTTTAAACGTATCTGGACATAGATTAAGTACAGCTGAACTAGAAAATGCGCTTGATTCTCATGAGCTGGTTTTAGAGTGTGCTGTTGTTGCCATGAATCATGATATTAAAGGACAATCCCCAGTTGCGTATGTGATTTTAAAAAAAGACGCAGACACAAGTTCTATTCAAGATGTTTTGAATAAGTGGATAAGAGTCCAAGTAGGCCCTCTTGCAATTTGCGAAAAAATCATCCCCGTGCCAGAGCTTCCAAAAACAAGGTCAGGCAAAGTTATGAGGAGAATCCTTAGAAAAATAGCCAATCAAGAACCTGATCTTGGGGATCTTTCCACCCTTAGTGTTCCAGAAGTGGTTATTGCTATTCAAGCTGCTTTTGATAAGACCAAGGAATAGAAGTGTTTAGTCCCAATAGCGTCTGAATTGAGTCAAGCGATGCTCAATGCCATGTTCAAGGCAAACAGCAAAACGGGTGAGTTTTATCCTATGCTCTTAAGTGTTTAACCACAAAAGAGCATAAGTGAATTGTGCGTCATTATCTGGCAATATTTTGTGTATTTTGAAAGGGTAACGCCCTATATAAATTAGGTAAAAATGAGCTAGCAATGCTTGGCTGTCATATGCCTTTGCAATTCAGCATAAACGTGTTTAGTTACCCTATCACTTGCAACGAAAAGATAACCTTTCCCCTCACTTGTCCTTACTTTTGTGATGCCAATATAAACAAAGCCAATTTTATAGTCTTTAAAAGTTTTCTTTCTATTGCTCTTCTTTTGGTAAAACATTGAGCCCTTTTTTGTAAGGCGCCTCTGTAAATTGGGCCTAGTTAAAGCTTATGATTTTATCCTTAAGCGCTATAAAAACATCGTCCAAAGAAAGATTTGTTTTCCAGCCCCAAAAATCAAAAAAGTCAATTTCAAAAGATGACTTTTTCTGGGAATATTTTTGCACTAACCATTATCAAATGGATTTATTTCTCCACAAAAGTGCTACAGCTTTTGTATTCTCATAGGCTTTTTCGCACAGCACAAGGTCGTTTTTTTCATTTATTTCCAACAACCCTAGGGTCAAACTGATTTCAAAATCGCTCATAAATTGTAACAGGTCGTTTACTTGAAGGTCCTTAACCCCTTGACTCCAAAGACTTGAAAGACCTAGTAAAAGTTTACTGGCTTTTTCTGTTGCTTCAAAGCGATCTGCAATACGATGATGTTCAATAGCTTTTTTAGCGTCTAAGATATGAAGGGCCATAACATCCAAAATCTGAGCAACTTGTAACACAGGCGAACTGTGTAGATGGGTGTTTTGTTGATAACGACGTTGAGCAAGGGTTGTCATTTTAGGACTCCTTTTTATAAAGTTCTTTGATTGTTTCACCTATTTTTAGTATTTCTTCATATTTTGAAACACTTTCATAAAGCCTATTGAAAGATTGATTAAATCTGTCAATTTCCAAAGTCATCTGTTTTTTGAGATTTTCAATTTCATTTTTTAGGGTTTTGTTTTCAGCTTCGAAACGTTTTTCCTCTGACTTAAAAACCCCCATCTGTTCGTTGAGCATGTCTTTTAAGACTTTATGAGCTCTGTCGATAATGCCTTGGGATATGTTGAGCGTGGTACTTGAATTTGCGCCTGCTTCTAAGGTAGTGTTATTTTTGTACCCCACATCAAGACCTAAAAAGAGGGATGCTTGATCATTTTGGGCAGAAGTTGGAGCTTCCATCCCAAGGGAATCTAAGGTTGCAGCATCCGTAGAAGAAAAGGTTATCCCCCCTTTTTTAGCAGTCATAAGCGTAAGATATTGACTGCCATTCACTGTTTGAACTGTTGCATAAAGGTCGGTATAAGAAGACATAGCGTTGATGTTATCTCTAATTTGGCGCCATGTTAAGCTTGGAGTTAAACTTATATTAATGGGTTGTTTTTCCAAGGGATCTTTGTGGGCAAACTTTAAATTACCTGTCACAGAAGCTGGGGCGTCTAAGTCAGAAATAGCCATAGAACTTGTGACTTTTGAAGAGACTCCCTGGATAAGCCCGTTAGAATAAATAGCTGGATACGTCTGGCCTTTATAGGTATAAGTGGCAGTTACAAAATTGTCGCTTGCTTTGGACACATTAACTTCGATATCACTTAAAGAAACATCGCTGTTTACAAGCTTTGGGGTTGAATAAATATTAAAAGAAGAATTACTTGTGGAGGCAGTTGCTGCAAAAAGGTGGAAAAAATCATCAAAGTTATCAATCATCATGGATTGAAATTTCGTTTGATCAATTTCCATCGTATAGCCATGGGTTGCCCTTTGTTTAAAACTAAGGCCTGCATTGCTAAACATATCAAAAACACTTAATTTTTCTTTTCTAGAAGAAAGAAGCGTGCCACTTGTATCATAGCCAAGAGCAGATAAAACCGTTGTATCAGACCCTGTTAGATCAATGGTAAGAGCGTCAACTTGCCCTTGCAGCCTTGTAATGTAAGAAGAAGTGCCCTCTATAAACTCCTGTTTGACATTTGTTGTAGGCGAAACAGTATCAATAGCTGTTTGAACGTCTTGGCGTGTCATGGTTGACGTCAAAGCAATACTTGTTCCATTAATCACAAGATTACCGCTCACACCAAAAACTTCTGTGGGATTGTCAAAGCTAGCTGTGCTTTTAGAGGTAATAACATCTTTTCCAACACTAAAGCCGATGGCTGTCAAAACGGATGCATCTGAACCGCTTAAATTAAGAGGGGTGTTTTTAATAGTCCCCTTTAGTTGCAACGCATACGCATTTCCAGAACTTGTTGTAACGGTTTGAACCCCCATCATAACATCTGTTGTTTCTGTAAGGCTGTTAACAGACGTTATAATTTCTTGTCCTGTCATGTCGGAGGTAATGGCAATAGTTTGCCCTTCTACCACAAGATTTCCAGATAGTCCTGCTGCATTGGTAAGGCTTGTAAAGGTTGTGGATCCCGTTAGAATGTCATAATTAAAATCAACCTTGACAGGTTTACTTAAGATACTTTTTAAGCTGTCATTGATAGTGTTTAAAACAGTGCTTTTATATAAAATTGCGTCATCTGTTGGTGTTTTGCCATCTTCTTTGAATTGATGGTGCTTTTCAATAAAATCTCCCAGCTTGTTATAAGCATCAATCCAACCTTGGAATTCTTGGGATAAGCTTAGGTAATCGTTTTCTATGATTCCTGCGATGCTAACCCCTGTAGCATTTTGCAACTGAAATGTTACGTTTGGGATAAAGTCTGTAACGGTATTAGTTGTTCTTGTAAAATCAATTCCGTTAAAACTTCCCTTAGCAATAAGGGTATCCAAATCTGTGTTGGAAACTGTTGTTGTTCCAAAAAGAGCATTAAAAACAGCAGTGTCTGTTCCTGTAAAATTAAGAGGGCTTGCAAGATCAGTGCTTTTTAAAACCAAGACATTTGTGCTTGATGTGTTAGCAAAAGTAGAAGCCTCAGCTTTTGTAACGTCACTTACAGCGTTTATTTTTTCCAAAAGATCGCTGTGAAGCATAGATGACGTGACTGTAATAGTTGTCCCGTTAATTTTTAGTGTCCCATCTACTGCTAAAGGAGGGGGGGTGGCTGAAGAATAAGCCACTGTTACTCTTTGGTCTTGTGATGCAACCTGTGTAATGGCTAGTTTAAATTTTTGAGATTCAGCGTTATTGGATGATGTAACTTCCACGTGATCTGCCAAACTTGTGCCATCCGTTGCAGCACCTCTTGCAACCATTTTTTGAAAGAGGTTTGTAGCTTTGGTGTCAACCCCCATATAATTTGAAAGAGCAAAGCATTTCTCATCAAAATTATTGGTTAACGCGTTAAATTCCTTTAAGGCGGCAATTCTTTTTGTGTTGGTGTCAACGAAGTCCTCTTTTGGTCTAATCTCAGCGTCTTTGACTTCTTTTATGCTTTTAATGTAATCAGCTGGATTAAATCCCATAATACTTGGAGCCATTGTTACCTTAGGTTTACCAGGCTCAGTATTAAATACGGGTGATTCATTTCTAATAAGGGGAGTTACTGCCATATTTTCTAACGAAACCTCTTTTTAAAAATTCATGAAAAGCTTAAAGCTTTTCATGATTATGAGACGGTTATGCTTGACCTGCTTGTTGAACCATACGAGCAATACGTGATGGCTCTCCAAGAGCTTGGGTAAACACGGTGCTTGCCATTTCTGTAAGCGCCTTATACTTTGTTGAATCCATCAAAGCTTCTGTCATGTTTGTGTCCACAAAGCTTGATTTCATCGCACTGTTGTTGATGATTGCCACTTTCAAGTTGTCCGCTTGGAAGTCCAATTGGCTCTTTTTACCACCTAAGGTAGCGTTTTGAGATTGGATCAGTGTTTGAGCAGCAGCAATCTTTGTAGCAGCAATAGCCGCGTTTTCCCTGCTGTTAACAGAGATACCAGAAAGCCCAAGCGCAGAAACGGTCGCACCGCTAAAAGTCATGGTAACGGTGTCATTTACTTTTTCTGCAACCTGAAAGCTTAAGTTGATGGTGCTTCCTTGAGCAACTGTAAACATCGTTTGCGCAACTGAAGCTGATCCATCAAAAGCAGCAAGGGAAACCGTTAGACCATTAGTAAACACAATGTTTTCTGTCATTGAAGCGCTTGCAGCATTTGCCGTTTCTGTGGAGTAGGAATTTAATCCGTTAGAAAGCGTAAAGGTTCCCGTTGTTCCAACAACTGTGTAGGTTAAGTTGTAAGCCCCTGCAGCCACACCAGCACCCGCTGTAATGGTAGCGCCTGCATAAGCAGTAGCCGTTACATTCGTAGTAGAGGTAAAGACGGAGTTTTGACCGCTGTCTAAGCCAAGCATTGCGCGACCTGCTGTTTGGATTGCTGTAGCACTGCTAAGGCCAGTTACATCGGCTGCATCCGTTG
>DATDSS010000120.1:0-2501 GCA_035291245.1 Alphaproteobacteria bacterium
AAAATCTCACCTTTAAGAGTTGCTTTTTCGTTATTTATTATTGTTTTAAGCTCAATTTACTAATAAAGTCTTAAAAGTGATCAACTTTTAAAATAGTATTAATAAATCTCACCCCAAGAGCTTGTCAAGGACTGACCAATAAGCCAGTCTTCCTCACAGCCACTTACGACTTTACTATAAGAATGGTTAAGGAATGGTTAAGAGGAGGAGATGTTTTTGGCCTCCTCGTTTGTCTTTTTATTCTCCCGTTCATTTTCGCGCCCCTATGCATTTTTCATACTGTGCATTCTCGCCCCCCCATGCATCTGTATTTTTCCCAATAAGCCCACCAAAAGCATAAAGAGCACTCTCAGCTTGACACTCCAAAACCTCTCCTTTGGGGGGGATAATTCTGCCTGGTGGTAAGGTAGCAAACAGGTAGAGGTAATAAAAGCCAACAGCTTTGAGTTTTAGGCTTTCTATGAGATCCTTGCTTTCATGGAAATGATAGGGCACAATAGAAAAAAAAGCCCCAAACGCTTCTTTTTCTTGATTAGTATTTGTTTAAATGCAATTGTTTAAATCAATTGACTTTATGAACAGACATGCGAAAAACTTATGAAAATTGCGATGGTTGGAACTGGTTATGTTGGGCTGGTAACAGGGGCTTGTTTTGCTGAATTTGGCTTTACAGTTACGTGTATAGATAAAGACATACAAAAAATTGAAAATTTAAAAAAAAATATCATCCCTATTTATGAGCCGGGCCTTGAAAGCTTAGTCTCACAAACTGCTCGCCTATCCCACTTATCCTTTACAACAGACCTTGAAGAAGGTATGAAAGATGCCGCTGCTGTTTTCATAGCTGTTGGAACACCAACTCTTCCAGGTGGAGAGCGAGCAGATCTTACCTATGTCCTTCAAGCAGCAAGAGAAACAGCTGAGCAGATTAGAAATTATACAGTTATTGTAACAAAGTCTACCGTACCTGTGGGAACAAGTAAAAAAGTCACAGAGGAGATTTTGAAAACGCGCCCAGACTTAACGCTTGGCGTTGACTTTGATGTAGCCTCTAATCCTGAGTTCTTAAGAGAAGGCTCTGCTATCAACGATTTCATGCGCCCAGATCGCGTTGTAATTGGAACTAATTCCAAAAAGGCTGAGATGGTTTTAAAAAAGCTTTATAGGCCACTTTATCTTATTGAAACGCCTATTGTATCTACTTCTATTGAAACTGCAGAGCTTATAAAATATGCAGCCAACGCGTTTTTAGCTACAAAAATTGCCTTTATTAACGAGATTGCCAACATTTGTGAACAAGTGAACGCTGATGTTCAAGAAGTATCAAAAGCAGTTGGACTTGATGGGCGTATTGGGAAAAAGTTTCTTCACGCAGGACCTGGTTACGGGGGATCGTGTTTTCCAAAAGATACCCTAGCACTCATTCAAACGGCACAGGATTTAGGAACCCCTACGACAATTGTTGAAGCCGTTGCAAAATCTAACAAAGAGCGCAAAATTAGAATGGCTGAAAAAGTGGCTAAAGCCTTAGGGGCTAGCTTAAACGAGCCTAACGCATTAAAAGACAAAAAAATTGCTATTTTAGGGTTAACGTTTAAGCCTAACACCGATGATATGCGCGACGCGCCAAGCTTAGACATTCTGCCACTTTTACAAAATGCAGGCGCAACTCTTCAGGTCTATGATCCAGTAGGCATGGAAGAATCAAGAAAATTCTTTAATAATTTGACCTATTGTAAAAACACTCAAGAAGCTTGCCAGGACGTGGAAGCGATTGTAATTTTAACCGAGTGGAACGAGTTCAGAGGCCTTGACTTTTATGGGCTTAAAAAAATTGTTAAAACCCCTCTTTTAATTGATTTCAGGAATATCTATAAAGCCCCAGAAATTGCAGCAAGCGGCTTTGATATGATCTCTATTGGAAGGCCCTTTGCAAAAGCCTTAGAAGGAGCTGAAGAATTAGTGGCATAAAAAAACAAGCAGCCCTAAAATGCTGCTTTTTGAAAAAGCCCTAAAAAAGAGGTCTACTTTAAGCCCTCAAGTTAAAATACACTTTTTCTTTCCAAGTCCCTAACAACGCGTTATCCTGATAGGGTGTTGCAAAGCATCTTGCTAAGTGTGTATTTTTTCCCTTATACTTGCGGACTATAACAACTACTTAAACTCATAACTTAACGTTAATTAAAGGTAACAAAGGATTTTTTTTATGGATAAATTACCAATGACACTGTCTGGCTATGAACGCTTGCAACAAGAGCTTAAGCAATTGAAAACAGTAGAGCGTACAAGCGTTATTAAAGCTATTGCAGAAGCAAGAGAACATGGTGACTTGTCTGAAAACGCTGAATATCATGCGGCAAAAGAACGCCAAAGCTTTATTGAAGGGCGTATCGTTGAAATTGAAGATAAAATAAGCAGAGCTGAAATTATAGATGTTTCCAAGATTACGGGAGACGAGATCAAGTTTGGAGCGACTATTACGCTGTGTGACGATGACACAG
>DATDSS010000121.1:0-2196 GCA_035291245.1 Alphaproteobacteria bacterium
GATTTTAAGGTAAATCCCACCATCTCTCGGATGGTTTTTGAATCGTCTACAGTTAGTATAGTGCGTTTCATTATTTAAACCTCTATTTTTTAAGAAAGATAAGAAGAACAGCCTAAGGTATTAAAGGCTTCTTTTAAGACATCTGAAGGATCTTTTAAGTCAAAATCTAAAGACTTGGTGGTGCATTCTTTTTTGATCACTAAAAGTGCTTGTACGCCAGGCATACCCACTCGTTCCACATGATTTCCAATAAGTTCAACTTTAGATTTTTGTTTAATGCACTCTTTTGCATATGTTAAAAGTGGTTCAATTGTTTCAATATTAAGCCAGTTTGGAAGGCAAAAGTTTGTAGATGTCGAAGCCTTTTTAGCCATAGACCCTCTCGGTTTTGTAACGCTTTATAGTATCTAAGATAGCGCTAAATAGTTAAAAGCTTCTTAACAGAACAAAGAAAAATTAAAAAATGATTTAAAAAAAGAGGGGAGGGTGGGGCTTGTATTGTAGCTGCAATATTAATTTCTTGCGTGACCTCTCTTAGAAGTTGCATTACACTGGTATTTAAGAAAAATTTTAGATTTTCAGTCAAAAATATGAAGCTTGTTGAATTAAAAGTACCATCCCTTGGGGAATCTGTTGTAGAGGCAACTCTTGCAAAATGGCTTAAAAAAGAAGGCGACGCTGTCCATCAAGACGAAGTTATCCTTGAGTTAGAAACTGACAAAGTAACGTTGGAAGTCTCTGCCCCTGTAAAGGGAGTCTTAAAAAAGTGTGAACTTTCAGAAGGAATGTCTGTTCAAGTTGGTGGTCTTTTGGGGCTTATTGAAGAAGGAGCAGTTTCAACAACTAGCGCTGTCTCTCAAGAAACGTCTTTTACGGCCCCTCCGCTCAGTTCTGTAGCTCATGACCCTTTTATTTTGGCTTCATCTGGAGCTCTTCCTGCAGCTAAGAAGATGATGGAAGAAAACAACGTTAAAGAGGCAGATATCAAAAGTCCTTCTGGAAAAGACGGACGTATTACAAAAGGGGATGTGATCGAGACCTTAGCCCAAAAAACTATTAGCCCCCCACAAGTAACAGCCTTATCAGATCGCGAAGAAAAACGCGTTGCTATGTCAAGATTAAGACAACGTGTAGCAGAACGTCTAAAAGGTGCTCAAAACACAGCAGCAATTCTTACAACATTCAACGAAGTAGACATGAGTGCGCTTCAAAAGGCAAGAGGTCAGTATAAAGACATGTTTGAAAAGAAGCATGGCGTGAAACTTGGCTTTATGTCCTTTTTCGTAAAAGCCTGTATTCAAGCGTTGAAAGAAATTCCAGCTGTTAACGGAGAAATCCAAGGAACAGATATTTTATATAAAAATTACTATGATATTTCAGTGGCCGTTTCAGCTCCTCAAGGGCTTGTGGTGCCAGTTATTAGAGATGCTGACTTGATGTCTTTTAGCGAGATTGAAAAGCAAATTGGTAATCTTGGTAAAAAAGCCAAAGACGGTAAGCTAACGATTGAAGATCTAACCGGAGGCACGTTTACCATTTCTAATGGAGGGGTTTTTGGGTCATTGCTTTCAACACCAATTATCAATCCTCCACAGTCTGCAATTTTGGGAATGCACAAAATTCAAGAGCGCCCAGTAGCAATAAATGGTCAAGTAGTCATACGCCCTATGATGTACGTGGCACTGTCTTATGACCATAGGCTAGTTGATGGAAGGGAAGCTGTTACCTTCTTGGTAAGAGTGAAAGAATGTCTTGAAAACCCAGAACGATTACTACTTGAAATTTAACCTGTTTGATTTAAGGAACGACTATGACGCAATCTGATGTTATTATTATTGGAGCAGGACCAGGTGGCTATGTTGCAGCTATTCGAGCCGCTCAACTAGGTTTTACAGTTACCATTATTGATAAACGGATGACAGCAGGAGGGACCTGTCTTAATGTTGGCTGTATTCCTTCTAAGGCGATGTTAGCGTCTTCTTTAAAGTACCAAGAGTTGAGTCAAGACTTAAATGAGCATGGTATAGAAGTTGCTAACGTTTCAGTAGACGTTGAAAAGATTTTAAATAGAAAAAATAAAATTGTTGATGACCTTACCAAAGGGATTAGCTTTTTATTTAAAAAGAACAATATTACTTTTGTTCAAGGTGAGGCAAAACTCGTTGATGCGCAAACAGTACAAGTAGGAGAAACTAT
>DATDSS010000122.1:0-5262 GCA_035291245.1 Alphaproteobacteria bacterium
TATTAGTAAATTGAGCTTAAAACAATAATAAATAACGAAAAAGCAACTCTTAAAGGTGAGATTTTAAGAGGTTACCCAAGAACTATAAGTTGTGTGCGTGAAGGAGGGGTGGGCGCCTTCACGTGGGACTTTAAAACCACAGGAAAATCTGAAGAAGACCTAGGGGAAAACATAAAAAAGCAAGATAAATCCTAGGGTTTTTAAAGGTTTTGGTTTAAAAGTCCAATCTCGATTTCCCGTGAAAAATCGCGCTTTTGCGCTTTTTTACGAAAAATTGAGGTGGGCCCCAAGATATGGACGGGCCCCAAAAATCGAAGTCGCGAATATAGGGGCGAAAAATGTTTGAGTCGTAAAAATCCCCGATGCGCTGTGTACTGGGCGAAGAGCGAACTCCCTCTATGAACTCCCTCTATGAACTCCCCCTCGAATAAAACCCTCAAGTATCCCCCCTTATAAAGCTAAATCTGTTGCATCACAAAAATCCCTGTGGAGTGCGTAAGTTTTTTTACTATTTTCCCTTTACAAACAAATGCGTAAAAATTTAGAAAAATTGTTTGGGCATTTTTAATTTTTGACAGAACATCCTTTTTTGTGGAATTCAGAAAGAGTAGAAGCTATATAACTTAAAAAATCTTAATCTTTGAGTTTTTGTTTTTTAGTTACAACAGTTGATTTAGATGTTAACAAAGAGGTAAAACATGACGTATATGGGAAGTTGGACGACACAAGAAATTAATTGCCTTAAGGACTTATTTAAAAATCGCTCAAGTTTAAAAAGTATGAGCCAGCACCTGGGGAGATCGCCTAGCGCTATAAACAAGGCTCTTAGTCGGTTTGGGATACGAAAACCTCTGACGCTTTCACCGCCTTTAAAACTTGCTTCTAAGATAACCTTTTCAGCTTCAAAAACACCTCCTTCTTCTCCTTCTGCCTCATCGACTTTTATAAAAAGTCCCCTTTCCCCCAAAAAACCTGCCAGCAACGAAAAAGCTCAAAAAAGAACCTATCTAACAGCTTGTACCTCTACTTTAAATGCAGCTCCCATCTCATGGGTATCTCTAGGCGATGTTGTAGAGTGGCTCAATTCCCATTATATACGCGTTTCTAAAACGGCAAGCACTCAAAACCCAAGCGCCACAACCTATACAAGCCATTACATTGGGAAAGAACCTGTCTCACCCTTACAGCTAGTAATGTATGCCAATCACCTGAGATTACAAAAAAAACAAGCAGTTTTCATGGTAAGAGGTGTCACATGGTAATAAATTTTGAAGCATTTCTTGAAAGTAAACCCCTTAAAAGGGCGCTTTCACTAAAGGGGCGGCCCAGGACTTTTGTAAGGCAGAAAAAATCAAGAACAGGTCACAGAATTATGGATGGCTTGGCTCAAAGAAAAATCTTAGATATACGGTTTTATCAGCTATTAAAGTCCTATGATATTTTTTTGCAAAAAGCTCGGGTGAGTATGGGGCTATTGACGAGTTACTTAAGATCTTCTCTTTTCTTTAAAATCAAAGGGCGATCACTTAAAACCCCCCCATCTGAACCAGAAATAGAGCGTTTATGGCATCATACGCAAGCAATTATAAGCCAAGAAATAATACTGCATGAAAAAATAAAATTCCCTTTAAGACATATTCTTGATTACCTTTATTCCTTTGAATCTTTAAACACAACACCCCTTCCATTAGAGGTTGTTCAAAAAGCCTGTAATAGATTGGAAGCTATTTTTTACCAAAAGTATCTTTAATAAAGATTTTTAGCCTATTTTTTTGCCTTTTGAGAACTAAACTATTTTAAAAAAATGAGCGAAACTCTTGCAAAAATGGGCTAAATAAGGCCTTTTGAAAGCTCAATAGCGTGATTTAAATCAGCCGTTAAGCATTTTTTAGGTAAAACCGAATGTATACCATTTTTTAATAAAACTTCTCTTGGGTAGTCAGCAACACCAGACAAGATAACCTTTGAGCCTTGTTTATGGCACCGTTCAATAAAATGGTTTAGAATTTGAGCGCCTGTAATATCGATCATGGGCATATTAGAAAGGTTTAGGATATACACTTTTGGAATATAACTTGCTTTTTCTAAGACAACACGTAGCCTTGAAGCAGCTCCAAAAAAGAAGGGGCCGTTAATGTGATAAATGCGAACTCCTTCTGGAACGACACTTTCTTCGCGTTCTTCTTCCCTTTCACAAACACTTCCCCCATCTACAGGTGTTATATTGGTTAGTAAGCTCATACGCCTCATAAAGATGAGGGCTGAAAGGATAATCCCTACTTGAATGGCAACACTGATGTCAAAGACCACTGTTAATGCAAAAGTTGTTATAAGGACGATGCGATCCCCAAGAGGCGCAGACATCATGCGCTTAAACTTATGGAAATCACACATATCAAGTCCCACGATAAGCAAAATAGCCGCCAATGCCGTTAAAGGAATAAGCTCAAACAGGGAAGAAAAGAATATCATGAAAAAAAACACTAAAAGAGCTTGTAACACGCCTGCAAGGGGTGTTTTTGCTCCAGCTTTGATGTTTGTCGCTGTTCTTGCAAAAGCAGCTGTTACAGGAAGCCCTCCAAACAAAGGTGTTACAACGTTTGCGGCCCCTTGCGCAATAAGCTCTATATTTGGTCTGTGATTATCGCCCGTCATGCCATCTGCGATCACTGCACATAAAAGTGACTCTATGCCTGCTAAAAAGGCAATAACACAGCTTGACGGAAAAACGTCCATAAATAACTGCCAAGAAAATACTGGCACTTTAGGAGTGGGCAAATGATTACTAAGTGCTCCAAATCGCGATCCTATTGTTTCCACATCAAAGTTAAATTGCCACACAAAATAAGAGGCCAAAGCAAGCGTAAATAAAAGAACGGGAATCTTTGGCCAGCGTTTTCTTATCCCTAAAATAAGGATAACCGCGCCTAGGCCAAAGGCTGTTGTCATTTTGTCAAGAGTTTGAATATTTTGAACATATGCTGTAATCAAATCAACAAATGAAGCAGTTTTAGTCTGTAAAGTTAAACCAAAAAAATCTTTTAGCTGCGCTGTAAATAGAGTTACTCCCAGCCCTGTTGAAAAGCCAGTAATCACAGAATAGGGGACGTATCTGACAATACTTCCAAGGCGTGAAAGCCCCGCCAGTATGAGTAAAATTCCTGCTATAAAAGTGGATAAAATTAGCCCTTCCATACCAAACTTTTGAATGATATCACAAACAATCACCACAAAAGCAGCAGTAGGTCCAGCAATTTGAGTTTTACTGCCCCCCAAGAAGGCAACTAAAAAACCTCCTAATATGACGGTATAAACCCCTTCTTCGGGGCTAGCGCCAGAAGCAACCGCCAAAGCAACAGCCAAAGGAAGCGCAACAATAGAAACAGTCAAAGCAGCGCTTATATCGCCCCTTAGGTGCTTTTTTTTGTAACCTTTTCTAAAAACTGAAATAAACTTTGGTTCGAACTCTTTAGGAAGAAACTTTTTTTTTAAAAGTGATGTAATCGAACGCATTTAAAAATCTCTCGATATGGTGCCGGTTGCAAGATTCGAACTCGCGACCTACTGATTACAAATCAGTTGCTCTACCAACTGAGCTAAACCGGCTATACAGATTTTATAGCAAGTGTTATGCTATTTTGTAAAGCAAAAAATTAATTAAATGGGGAAAAAATGACTTCTCTTTCAACAGAAGTATTAATTATCGGAGGCGGCCCTGCTGGTTATACGGCTGCAATTTATGCAGCACGTGCTAATTTAGCCCCCATCCAAGTTTTGGGCTATCAACCTGGTGGGCAGTTAATGATTACAACAGACGTTGAAAACTACCCTGGCTTTACAAGCATTCAAGGCCCAGAGCTTATGCAGCATATGGCTGACCAAGCTGAGCATGTGGAAACACAAATGATTCATGAAACCGTTGAGAAATTAGACTTGGGCACACAGCCTTTCAAAGCTTATTTGGACGGTGGAACTATCATAGAAGCACAAGCTATTATTCTTGCAACAGGTGCTCAAGCAAAATGGCTAGGCTTAGATAGCGAGAAAAAATTCTTAGGTTACGGTGTTTCAGGGTGTGCAACTTGTGATGGATTTTTCTTTAAAGGAAAAACCGTAGCCGTTGTTGGTGGAGGTAACACAGCCGTGGAAGAGGCTTTATACCTTACCCATCACGCTAATAAAGTTTACCTAATCCACAGAAGAGATTCTTTAAGAGCAGAAAAAATTGCCCAAGATAGGCTTTTAAACAATCCAAAAATAGAAGTCATTTGGAATAGTGTCGTAGAAGAAGTAACAGGCGATGAAAACCCTCTAAGTGTGACAGGTCTTACTTTGAAAAATGTTCAAACACAAGAAGTTCAAAATTTAAGTGTTGATGGTCTTTTTGTGGCAATTGGACATACCCCTCAAAGTCAGCTTGTAAAAGACACCTTAGATCTTGATGAAGAAGGCTATATCCTAACAACTCCAGGAAGCACTCAAACTTCATTAAAGGGCATTTTTGCAGCAGGGGATGTCCAAGATAAAACCTTCCGTCAAGCAATCACAGCAGCCGGTCAAGGCTGTATGGCAGCGCTTGAAGCTGAGAGGCATTTGAATTCTAATTAAAGAAAATTATAATTAAAGACGCGCCCCCCAACTCAAGTTGGGGGGAACTGAAGGATGTTTTTGAAATATACTATAACTTAGGCTTCAACGTGTTTTTATTGAGCTTTTGTGTCCATAGAGTCGGGCTCTTTTTAAGAGTATCAAGAAAAAGTCTATGAGGGTTGGACACGTTTCTTCCCACTTTAAGGCAGAGCTTTTGAAATTCTAGTTGCAAAATGTTTTTTTCTTGCTGCTCTATAACAGATAGGCTTTTTTCAAGCTCTTCCTCTTTGCTTTTTAGCTGTGTTTTAAGAGAGATGTTTTCTTCACTTAATGTTTTTTTCACGACTTCTTTTTTTTCTAGTGTTTTTCTCAAAAGTGAACCAATTTCTATAATCCTGTTTTTCAAAAACAGTTGTGTTTTTTCGTCTTTATTGCGTTGAGTTTTTTTATGCTTAGTATACCGACGTAAAGCACCCTTTAACTTTAAATTTTCTTCATTCAGACTTCCGTTCTTTTGGCTTTCTTCTTGTAGAGAAAGGGTTAGGGGCTCAAGGCGTTGACTCAAAGCCTCAATTTCTGTTTGAAGGTCTTTATTAGTATCGAGAAGATTAACATTCTCCTCTTCCAGAAAAGATTTTTTATTTGTTAAACTCTCTACTAAAATTATTTGGC
>DATDSS010000123.1:0-2140 GCA_035291245.1 Alphaproteobacteria bacterium
TTTTTGAGCATTACTAAGTAAATTGTCTAAACACCTTTCAAAGGTAATTTTTTTCAAAGAAAAACCTAAAAGTGGATCACACTTTACATGAACACTTTGAAAAGTCCTATAGCTTAAAAGTTTTGCAAGGGTTTCTTGTAAAATAAGATTGGTGCGCTCTTCTTGTTGCACCCCTCTTGCAAAATCTAAAAAACTTTCCATCATAGATTGCATTTCTTGCACATCTTTTTTCATGTCTTCAACAGCAGGATGATCTATTAAAGCCATTTGAAGCTTTAACCTTGTAAGAGGCGTTCTTAGATCATGAGAAATACCTGCGAGGACTTCTAATCTCTCGTTTAGATGACGTTTTAGCCGTTCTGCCATTGTTAAAAAGGCAAAACCTGCTTTTTTAACTTCGTATGCTCCTTCTGGTTTAAACCCTTCTACTAGGTACCCTTGCCCCAAGGCTTGGGCTGCTTTTGCAAGCTTTTGTATCGGTTTTATCTGATTTTTCATAAATAAAGAAGCAATGCCTAATAACAAAACACCAGAAATAGACGTCCAAATTAAAACAAGAGGAGTTGTCCTACTAAAGAGTCGTTTTCTACTAAGAGAAAGTTTTAAATAAGGTTGATCGTTTTCTAGTAACGTTATACCAACTGAATTATCATCAAAATGAAATAGAAAGTCACTGGTTAGTTTTTGCTCAAGCTGTTCATACAAAGTAAACTCTACCCAGGACTTTTCATAAGTCGTACTTTTTAATGCGGGTTTTGTGAGCTCCAAGGATTTCGATGTTTCTAGGGATTCTAGAGTTAAATTCATAGAAGTCGCATAAACCCTCAAATCATCTAGAGGTATTCCCTTTTTTTTTAGTAACCAGAGGCTTTGCACCTCCCCTGCAACAGCACTAGCAGCCGTTGTTACAATTTTTTCTGTATGCCTATCAAAAAAGATATATCCCAAAACAAGCTGTACCACCAAAAGTGGGGTTATCAAAATCAAAAGCGTTCTTCCAAATAAGCTTTTAGGCAAAAGCCGCTTAACAGGTTTTATCATTATTTTTTATCAGTTTAATGGTATAGGCTTATGATAATCACTTCTAGGTAATGCAGAAAGAGGAATCATCTTTTTTCTTACCAATTTTATATTTTGAACATTAGAGGAATCATTTTTCCGGGAAAGTTGGAAAATTTTTCTGCTCTTAGCAAGGTTCATAGGGCCTTGTGATGAAGGCCTTACCTGCTGTGCTTGCTTATTGTTAGGCATTTTTAAAGGCGCAAATTGTATATTAACAGGCATTTTCACACCATTTTGCGACGTCATAGAAGTAGATACCACTTGGTTTTTTGCTTTTTGTGCTTCTTTTTCATAGGAATGAGGCCTTGTAGGAGCCTTATAAACACTCATAACAGGAACAGTTGACATAGTTCCAAGACTGCTTAAACGAGTTTTTACCAAATTATAGTATTTATTTTTATGAAAAGAGCTTGAAGAATGGTATCTTCCAACGGCTTCTGTCCAGTTGCCAAAATTTTGCTTTAACGACGTTAGGTATCTTGCGCCATAGTCAACATTTTTATGGGGATCAAAGGCTTCATCAAGGTTTTTAAAGGCTTTTGGGTGGTGCTTTAAATTGATTTGCATACACCCAACGTCGATACTTTGAATGCCTTGCGCTTGGAGTTCCCTGATTTTTTGAATAGCTTCTTGTTTGCTTGTAAATCTATAGCCTTTTCCTTGGGCGTTAATCACAAATAAATCTGATTGCATACGACCATATTCATTGACACGGCCAGATTCCACATGAGAAATTGCTTTTAGGAGATTTGTTGGGATTTCATACTTAGTTTCATAAAACTGCATCAAATGATCGCAAGCGCTAAGGGAGCTTAAGAAAAGACAAAAGAAAAAAGTAAAAAGTCTAATAATCATCACTATTCAAATTTTAGATAAAACCTTAATACTTTTTATAAATGCAAGAATCATGCCAAAAAAGTTTCTGGTCCTTTCAATTGCTTTGGGTTGCGCCCTATCTGCTAAGGGGAAAAAAGGGTTCCTACTGTATGGCCCTAGGTACCGAATGTGTAACCAAGCACCAATCTAGCCGGTTTAATTTTGTGTCGGAACTTTTTGTTTTTCTGATTAAGAAATCTTT
>DATDSS010000124.1:0-2314 GCA_035291245.1 Alphaproteobacteria bacterium
TGAATTCCAACGTAATCCTACTTTTAAAAATATTTTTGCAGTTGGGGTGTGTGTGGCAATTCCCCCTATTGGAAAAACACCCGTTCCAGTTGGCGTTCCAAAAACCGGCTTTATGATAGAATCAATGGTTACTGCAACAGCTCACAATATAGCAGCTCTTTTAAAGGGAGAAGCTCCTCACTATAAGCCAACTTGGAATACAGCGTGCCTTGCAGACTTTGGTGATAGAGGAATCGCCTTTATTGCAAAACCTCAAATTCCCCCAAGAAATATTAATTGGGCTTCAGAAGGAATGTGGGTTCACCTTGCAAAAGTTGGGTTTGAAAAATACTTCCTTCACAAAGTTGCTCAAGGAAAAAGTGTACCTTTTTACGAAAAATTTGCCCTAGAGTTATTAGGGCTTAAGAAAATGAAAGGCGAGTAAGACTCGCAGGCATTAAAAAGGGGGGCTTATCCCCCTAAATTTTTTAGGCGCACCCTTTTTCCATAGAAATAAGAAAAGGATTGATGCCCAAACTATCGTAACACTCTTGCCAGCTGTCTTTGGGCGAATTACTAAAAATAATTTCTTTTGTTGCGTCCATCATGGTCCAATGATTTTGAAAAATTTCTTTTTCCAAATTCTGTGATTTCCAAAGGCAGTACCCCAAAGCAAGGAGGGCTTGTTGGGGCCCCTTTCCCTCCATAATATCCGTAAGAACCTCAAGCGTTGCAGTAAGGGAAAGACTATCTTTGATAGAAAGCGTTTTTTCCTGTTTGTACTCTGGGGTATGAATTACAAAGCCTCTGGTGCTTTCTTGAGCCCCCCCATAATAAAGAGGCGCATCCTTTTCACCTGCTTCAAGGGGTTTTGTTAAATATTGCAAAACATCTTTTAAACTAAGAGAGCTTAACTGCTTGTTAATAATAACCCCCATTGCCCCTTTATCATCATGACCACAGATAAAAACGACACTTTTCTCAAATTCTTTTGACGGATTAAAAGGCGTGGATAGCAAAATTTTCCCTGTCAAATATCCCGTCTTTTGAAAAATAGTAAACATCATAAAAAACCTGTACTGTAATAAAAAGTTACTTAAACCTTAGATAATATCGTTTTTTAATTTGTCACTAAATTTCACGTAAAAATAAAGTCTGGCAATGTTTTTTGAGTAGGGCAAACCACGGAGGGCATTCGATGACTCACTCCCAACTTTCGAAAAAGTAACGCTTGTGAGAAAACCCTTAAAGTGGGGGCTAGAGTCTTAAAAACATGCAGCCACTCCCGCTTAAAAACTCTTGAAAACCTTACAAAAATAAGAAAAAAGGATTTAACATTTACGAATTATTGTTTTTACAAATGGTTCTATGGCTTTGGTACACTGCACAGCGGGGATTGCTGAAAAACATGTAAGCAAGCGCCCCCTAAAATCTTAATCAAGGGTTAATTTTGAAGGAGGTTTTTGGGGTGAATTTTGGTGGTGCTTTCAATTTTAGATAAACTTTTATGACGCAAGACATAGGGGGGCTGTCTGGCCTTATGCAATTACCGAAAAACTGTTGTAGCGCCTCCACGACGCCCCCTACTTTTGAAAATTGACGCAAAATCCCCATCAGCAATTCCCGCTGTGCGCTCGTCACGCCTTGGTGTAAGAGGGGGGGATCCGCGCGCCAAGGGGGGTTTTTTAGCCCCCACTCTTAAAAGATCCACAGCTCTTCACGGGAATGATAAAGAAAAAGACAAGCATGATATAAAGCTTGAAAAACTAAAAAACAACCGTATATGAAGAATACTAAACATTATTTTTAAGGTGTTTTAATTTTATGAAACATTTCACATTAGCTTTATTAGCATCCTTAACATTTTTATCAACAACGCCGTCTTTTTCAAGTGAGGACGAGAATCTAGATCTAACGAAACCAACTTTAAAGGATCTTTGCAACAATCCTTGCCTAGATGAGGTTAGAGTTATTATTAGTTTTCTTCCAGTAAACGACCTTTTGAATTTCAGACTGACAAATAAAGAGGGTAATACATTATCTTTAACTGTTTTAGAAAGTACTTTAAAAGGTCAAAAGATCATTTTATCAAATGACACCAATGCTGAATCTTTTAAGAATTTTGTTATAGACAATTACACAGGCCCTCAAGATGAAGCCTAGCTTAACTTAAAATTGAGGAAAGTTGATGTTAATTTTTTAAAGGGGTTTTTTTCATCTGATTCTGATTTTGCTTATCATATTTTGTCTTTGGATATCATAAATAACGGTATTGGACCTGAGGGAGCTAAGTTTCTTTCTGAAAATCTTAAAAACCTTACAAGCTTGAATATCT
>DATDSS010000125.1:0-6030 GCA_035291245.1 Alphaproteobacteria bacterium
CAAAATTCCACAGACGTAAGTGATTATGGCACTTATGATACGAGCTCTATTGAAAAAGTTGTAAAGATCGTTGTAAGCCTTTCTTATAGAACAGCGGGAGAATAGCTGTTTTATGCTTTACCTTATTTCAACCCCTATTGGAAATTTAAAAGACATTACCCAGCGCGCTATAGAAACCCTCCAAAAGATTGATGTCCTTTTTTGTGAAGATACAAGAGTTAGCCTAAAGCTTTTAAAGGCCTATAGTATTGAAAAAAAACTTGTCAGTTTTCATGACCACAACGAACAAGATCGGCTTGACCTTGTGGAAGAGTTATTATCCCAAGGTAAAAAAGTAGGCCTAATCAGCGACGCAGGCACCCCTCTTATTTCTGACCCTGGTTATAAGCTTATAAAAAGATGCCAAGAAAAAAGGTTGGCGTATACTCATATTCCAGGGCCCAGCTCTGTAATTAGTGCTTTATTATTATCAGGACAACCTTCTTATGCTTTTTCTTTTTTAGGATTTGTGGATGAAAAAAAGCTAAGCCCTTGGTCGTCTTGTCAAAGTTCTTTGATATTTTTTGAAGCCCCGCATAGGCTTTTAGAGTCTTTACACCTTTTAAAACTTTATTTCCCAAACAGAGGTGTTAGCGTGGTGCGAGAAATCACAAAACTCTATGAAGAGTGTAAAAAAGGGACTTTTGAGGATGTTATAGCCTACTATGAGACCAACCCTCCAAGAGGTGAGATTTGTATTGTTTTAGGCCCTCCTGCTTCTTTAACGCACGATTACGCAGAAGAGCTTAAAAAGCTTCTTATAAGCAAAAGCATTAAAGATGCCTCAAAAATGATCTCGGATTTGTATGGCGTCTCTAAAAAAGAAGTTTATGAAAAAGCCTTGGAATATAAGAAAGCGTAACTGTTAAACGATCCATATCAAAAAGAAAAATTTTTAAATACCGATTTCAAAAATCTTTAATCTGTAGACCGCTTTGAATAAACCTTCAAAAGATAGAAGCAGCGCCAAAAAGAGGGGTAAAGTGAAATTGACACTCTAAAAAGGTTATTTTCTCGCCTTTTTCCAGGTTACTTAGGGCTACTGGATTTACATCCTTTAGTCGTTTTACATTAAAGCCTGTAAGCTCTAAACCGCACTCAAGCACAAAATCAGGACATTTTTTTAAAAAATTTAGAAGCTCGTCATCGCTTAAGCAAAAGGCCGAGAGCGTAATTTTTTTCACTTCATCACTTAGGGTGATTGCTTCAAATCCTAAAAGCTTCGACTCTTTTTTTTAAGTATTTTTTAGCTTTTTTAGCACAAAAGTCAGTTGGAATCGTGCTTTTTAAGAGCTGCACTTCCGTAATCTTTTTTTCAAGCTCTTGCACAGAATTGCTTAGGGTTTGATAGTCCTCAAATTCTTTCTTTTTTAACATTAATTGTTCAGAGGCATTTTTTAGAGATTCTTGCTTAGACGTTAGATAAGCGCTTAAACAAAGAACAAAAATAAAGGGCACTAACAACAAAAATGCCTTATAAAAAACACGATAAGAAGTCATGACTTTATCTCTATGGTTGCTTCATGTTGGGAGGTAAGCTTGGTTTTACAGACTTTATACCCCCGTTCTTTTAAAAAATTCTTAAAAATTTTAAGGCGTTTTTGATCTAAGGCTTCTTTGGATAAACACGTAAAAAGAAAAGAAGAGTCTTTATAATCTGTTTTAAAATCAAGCAACAACTCTTCTTTTAAAAGCCCTTCCTCTAGGGTTTTTAAAAAAACAAAGGTTTTTTGAACCTGAGACGAGGTGTTTAAAACTGTTTCAAACAGTAACTTTTTTCTTTTTAATCCTTCATTAGAGCTACTCACAACATAATGGGTTTGTTCTTTAACTAAGCGATTAATTTCTTTGGTAATCGTATACGCATAAAATCCTATTGAAAAAGCCAGAACTCCAAGACTTAAAATCCATTTGGTTTTATGTAGTTCATAAAAATTATTAATACATTTTTTAATTCTGTAAAACTCTAAAAAAGGCGGATAAAGACAAGCTCCCTTATAAGAAATACCAAATTTTATAAACTCTTGAAAATCTATTTCTTTAGAGGTTAAGTTTTTTTCTTTTACCCCCAAAGTATGCTGTAAATGAACGCCGGTTGCAGCTTTTTCTTTTTCAAACTGCTCCACCGTTGTTGCAAAAAGATATCTTTTAAGCCTTACACTATAATCTTTATCAAAACTTATGAAATAAGCCCCTTTTATTGGATTCCAAAAGGAAGAATAAAAAATATGATAGGGGTGCTTTCTTTGCAAAAATTCATACAAAAGTAAGCTTACGTCTTTTACATCCAAAATCTGAAATTTTTGTTCTTTTAAAACTTTTAAAACACTTTCAAAAGATTTCCAGCCATCAGGCTTTTCTAAAGAATTTGTTATAAAGCTTTTAACGAAAAAAGAGTTTTTTGAGCTATAAGTTTTTAAAATATAGGAAAAAACCCATAATTCAAAACTTAATTTTAAACGTTTTAAAAAATGTGTTTTTTCACCTAGCCGTTCAATAGTTGTATCAGGGTTGTTGCAAAAAACATGCACATCACCTTCTATTTTTTCTTTTTCAAGTTCTTGCAAAGGAAGTCTTTTTTCGTAAACAATTTTATTTTCTTTTAATTGTAAAAGACAACTTAAGCTGTTTGGATCGAGCCACAAAATGGTTTTTAAGGTCATGAGACTGCAATTAATCCCGCCAAGGGATCATAAAGAGGCGTCAACATCGCATAAGCAAGGCTTGCAAGCAACAAGGCACATACCATCAGTAAAAAGGGGTTTAAAAGACTTAAAAACGCTTGGATTCGTTTTTTTTGATACTCTTTTTCTAAAAAATAAGCTGTGTGAAGAAATTTTTTTAAATCCCCTGTTCTTTCACCATAAGCCACAAGCCGTCCTACACGCACAGAATCAAACCCCACATTTTCTAAAGCTTTTGAAAGACTTCCCCCTTTTTCCAGTTGAGCTTCCACAGCTTTCCAGGTGGTTAAACCAACGTTTTTTTCAAACAGTACGAGCCCTTTTAAAATAGTTGAAAGGGGCAGGTCATGAGCATACAAAAGCATTAAAAAATACAGCCCTTGCGTCTTGTTTTTTAATAAATTTAAAGGCTGAAACTTTGGATGTTTCTTAAAAAAAACAAGGCATATGAAAAAAAGACTCGTCATAAACGCTAAAAGCTCCCACCCTTTTTCGTATAAAAATGTCCCACTATATATAAAGATTTTTGTAAGCAGGGGAAGCTCTTTTGTTTGGAATGTTTCTAAAACTTGGGGGATAAGGTACACACTAAAAAAAATTAAAATCCCAATTAAAAGAGACAAAACAACGAATGGATAAGAAATTTGTTTTAAAAGTTGAGACTTAAACTCTTTTTGTTCCTTTTCAATAGAAATGGCATTTTTAAAGGCTTCTTTAAGGTTACCACTTAACTCATTAAGCTCGAACGCCATCACCTCAAACGCTGTCATACGGGCAGATTTTTGTAGGGCTTCTTTTAAAGATAATCCTTGCTCTAAAAAAGACTTTAACTCATAAAAAGAAGTTCTTAATTTTTTTGAAAAAGAAGCCGGGCACTCTTGTAAACACATATCAAACTGCACGTGATGCGCTAGTAAGAAGTAAAAATGCTCTAAAAAGATAAGCTTTTCCTCAGAGGATAAGCGCTTATTTTTAAAAACAGGCTCAAGCCACCTGTTTTTCTTAAACCAAAATAACACTCTCTTTTTTTCTTGTGAGGTCTTAGTAAAAAAATCGTCCATACCGATGGCCTGCACTGTTTCATAGCGCACTTTTTTAAAAACTGGGTCAAAGAAAAAATAACAATAACAGGACATTTTTAGAATCTTATCTAAGGTGCCTAACTTCTATTGTTTGACAATTTTTAGTCAATGTTCAAGTTTTAACTGTAGCTTTTTTTGAAAAAGAGATTTTATTTAAATTTTTCGGCTTGTTAAAATAGCTGGTCTTTTCTCACCAATGAAGACTGGGGCCTTAAAATTCTAAGCTAAAATAGCTTTAGCCCCATAGAGTATTAGTTTAACCAATAAATTTTCTTTTTTGTGCATAAAAAATAAAGCGTATACTAAGCAAAAGATCTTATTTGATAAAAATTTTATGCATTATCGTCTTGGAACTAGAGGAAGTAAACTTGCTCTTTGGCAAGCAAACTTTATCTGCCAAAAATTACAAGAAAAAGGTATTTCTTGTGAGATCGTGCCTATTAAAACTCAAGGGGATATAATCCAAGACAAGCCCTTATATGACTGTGGTGGAAAGGGTCTCTTTATAAAAGATATTCAAAAAGCCTTACTAGATAATCACATAGATTTTGCAGTTCATTGCCTAAAGGATACAGAAACTACAAACCCAAAAAGCTTGACTTTTTGTTGTTTTTTAGAAAGAGAAGACCCAAGAGATGTGTTGATTTCCAAGAGCTCATTAACACTAGAAAACCTTCCTTGCAAAGCTGTCATAGGGACAAGCTCTCCCAGAAGACAAGCCCTTATAAAAGGCTTAAGAGGTGACCTTGAGGTGATGTCTTGCAGAGGCAACGTTGACTCTAGATTATTAAAGCTTTCACAAAATGAATTTGATGCGATTATTTTAGCTGCAGCTGGACTTAAGCGACTTAACAGGTCAGATGAAATAACGCAAGTTCTTGACCCTCATACTTTTATACCCGCAGCAGGACAAGGAATTCTTGTGCTTGAGTGTAGAAAAGATGACTTAAAACTTCAAACATCCTTAGCGTTTTTAAATCACCTTGACACAGCACTTTGTGCAACAGCAGAAAGAGCTGTTATAAAAACTTTGGGGGGATCATGTAAAACGCCTGCAGGCGCTTGGTGTTTTATTGAAGATGGCGCACTAACACTAAAAGCATTTTACGAAACGCCTCAGGGTAAACAGATTTTTTTCAACAAAACAGTGCCCTTAGCTTATGATCCAAAACTTTTAGGAACAGAAGTTGGAAAAGAGCTTTTAGCTATGAGCCCTCCTAACTTGTGAAAAGGCTAACTTTAATAGACCTCTTTACGAAGACCTCCTTTTTTGTATCTCAGAAACTTATCCTAAAACTAAGGCGATTTTTGTTGCTTGCTCCTTTAGTTTTTTCTACTGTTTAAGATAAAGTCTTTTTTATGTAAAATTTAAGAAAACATGACCTCAATACAGCAACTTGAAGAAAATAAAACCTATTATTGGTGCACATGTGGCCTAAGCGCAAAAGCACCTTTTTGTGACGGCTCTCATAAGGGAAGCGATAAAAAATCCCTCCCCTTTAGCGTTGAAAAAAGCGGGGACTTCGCGCTATGTGACTGTACTAAAACTAAAAATCAACCTTTTTGTGATGGCTCTCATTCGCAAAAAGCTTGTTGTGGAAAATGTCATGATTAAAAAACAAGTTTCTTTAATCGTTTTGTTAAGTTTACTTGGCTGTAGCTCTGTAAAACCACAAGAGACTGCAAAAAGGTGTCCCGCATTTTATATTTTATCTGGTTCTTCAAAGCTCCCTCTTTCTAAACAATCCTTAGCGTTAGAAGAGATTTATTGCTCCACACAAGATGCCCCTCAAGGAAGTTACGAGCTTTATTTAAAACTAAAAACCCCTCAAAAAGATCTTAGTAAGCTTAGCTCTGTTAAGTATAATATCGGTGTAATTGATAAAAACAATGAACCTATTTTTCTTGAAACTGTAACCAAAGAGTTAACACCAAAAGAGTTTATAGCTAGCCATCATCGCATAATTATCACCCCGAAAAAAGGCCTTCCACAGGATGCAAAAATAGTCGTGGGATTTGATTTAAGCGAACAAGATGCCCTAGAGCTTGAAAAAGAGCAAAAAAGCCTTGAAAAAGAGCAAAAAAGCCTTGAAAATCTAATGGGAGAGCATGCTAAAGCTTACGACTTTAAAAGAGCAAAAAAGGAATAATACCGATTTAAAAAACTCTTAATTGAGTTTTTTTCTAAGTTTTCTAAAACCTGTCACTCCTTGCTGTAAGCTAGG